>JALVZI010000132.1:0-2126 GCA_027022125.1 Anaerolineae bacterium
AGTCGGCGATGCCTATTTTGTGCGCGATGGCAACCATCGGGTTTCGGTGGCGCGGGCAAACGGCGCCAAAATGATTGAGGCGTATGTCACCGAATATCTTTCGCCGGTGGAGGTTTCGGCGGATGATACGCTGGACGAACTGCTCATCAAAATGGGTGCGGCAAGTTTCGCTCAGGTGACAAAATTAGACAAACTGCGTCCCGGTCATAACATCCGGTTGACCAATCCCGGTCGGTACAAATATCTGCTGAAACATATCGCCACACACAAATATTTCCGCGAAATTGAATGCCAGTGCGAAATTTCGTGGGAGGAAGCGGTTGCCAGTTGGTATGATAACGTTTACCTGCCGCTGGTGAAAGAAATTCGCCGGCGCGATATTTTAAAACGATTCCCCGGTCGTACCGAAACCGATTTGTATGCGTGGCTGGTGTATCACCGGCAGGCACTGGAAGAGCGATACGGTGTCGGGCAGGTGGATGATGAAACGATTGTGGCAGCACTGGAAGAAAAAGCATCGCCCATAAAAAAGGTAGAACACGCCATCAAACGGGCGATTCGGCGAAAAAATGACGAATGAAAAAAAACAATCACCAAATCATCTATCACCAATCGCTAATTGTTCTGGCACTGACGCTGGCGGCATTTGTGCTGCGGGTGTACCGCCTCGATTTTCAGAGCCTGTGGATTGATGAGGGTCTGACGCTGCGCTATGCTCAACTGTCTCTGCCGGAACTGATGGACACCCTGCGTTCGGTGCGGGCTGTGCCACCGCTATATCATTTGCTGACCGTGTATTGGGTGCAATGGGCAGGTGACAGTGATTTTGCCCTGCGATTTTTGTCATTGGTTTTCAGCGTAGTCGCCGTTCCACTCATTTTTCGGCTGGGACGGGTGCTGGGCAGTGATGCCGTCGGGCTGGCAGCGGCTTTTTTGTTGGCGGTGTCGCCGTACCAAATTTGGCACGCCCAAGATGCTCGAAACTATAGCCTGCTCACTGCCGCCTCGCTAATGAGTATGTGGGGCTTCGTCAGTATTTTGCGGTTTGGGGGGTGGCATTGGTGGTTGGTTTATTTTTGGGGCACAGAGGTGGCAATATTAACCCACTACCACGGCTTGCTGGTTATCGGTGTGCAGGGGTTGTTTCTTTTGCTCACCTGGCGCGACAATTACCGGCATTACCTGCGATGGGGTGTGGCTTTGTTTGCGATGCTGACTCCGCTGACCGTGTGGATGCTAGCCGGCTCGCGGGCATGGCAGGGGGGGCATTGGTTGCCGCAGGTTGGCTTGTTGGAATCGTACCTGCGTGGAGCCATTGCCTACAGTGTGGGCGAGCACGTTCCGCATCCGCTGGCGCTGTGGTTCACACTGGTTTTTGTCGCGGGCTATGGGTTGGGACTGCATTTTGCCGCTCGGCGACGCTGGGCTATCGGTGGGCAGCGGGCGGTGTTGGTTTTTTTGCTGGCATACACTCTTGCGCCCAATCTGGCTGCGTGGCTGGTCAGCCAGTGGCTTGCGCCGGTATATTTGGAACGTTACCTCATTATGGTACAAACGGGATATTTATTGACGGTGGCAGTCGGCATTGTTGGACTGTGGTCATCTCGTTCCATTGTGCGGGCTGGCGGCGGATTGTTGCTGGCAACGCTGACCGTCATTTCCGGCTGGGTTCTGTTCCACCATTACACCGACCCGCTGTATGCCAAACCCGATTGGCGCGGCGTGGCGCAGACCATCGAGGCGTTTCAACTGCCGGATGACGGCATTTTAATGACCGGCACGGGCGGCGAGTTTCTGTTTGACCATTATTATCGCGGCGGGTTGACCGTGCGGCACGATTTCAACACGCCCGCGCCGTCGCCGCCGGAAGCGGAGAAAATCATCGCGGAGATTGCCGCCGAAAATTCCCGCCTCTGGTTCACCCCGTATGGCGAACCACTCGACCCGCTGCTGGAAAAATGGCTGTCGGAAAACGCTTTTCCCGCGTGGCAAAAATGGGTGGGGCGCAAAAATTTACTGCTGTACCGAACCGGAAATCCTGCGCTGACGCGGCTGGAAACGGAAAATGCAACTTTCGGCGGGGCGGTGCTGAACACGATTTCTCTGCCCGATGCGCCGATTGCGGC
>JALVZI010000132.1:2136-4075 GCA_027022125.1 Anaerolineae bacterium
CGGCGGGCGATTTGCCGCCGCTGGAATCGGTGTGGCGCGCCGATGCGCCCGTCGGGGTGGATATGAAAATTTCGCTGCGGCTGGCAAATTCCACCGGCGATATTTTCGCCCAAAGCGATTTTCCGCCCTTTGCCGAGCCGTCCACCGCGTGGGCGGTCAATCAACCTGTGACCGACCGCCGCGCGCTGTGGATTCCCGCCGACACGCCGCCGGGCTTGTATGATGTGCGGCTGGTGGTGTATGATGGGGCAAACGGTCAGCCGCTCGGTGATGCGGTGACGATTGCCGCCGTGCCGGTGTGGGCGGCGACGCTCACGCCGCCGGTTGGCGCGCTGGATGTGCCGCGCAACCGCGATGTGCCGCTCGGTGCGGTGTCGCTGGTGGGGGCGATTGCCCCGCAGACGGTCGCACCCGGCGAGTTTTTGTGGCTGTGGCTCTATCTGCGCGCGGACGAATCCGCGCCGCCGGACACCCCGCTGCTATTCACCGTCACCGACGGCACGCGTACGGAGACCATCCCGCTGACGCTACAATCTGTGGCGGGCGATACCGGCGGGTGGCGCACGGGGCAAATCCGGCGGACGATTGTCCATCTGCCCACCGGCGCAAACTTCGCGGGCGATACCGTCACTGTGCGTCTTTCGGCGGGCAACACCGCCCCGCAAACGGTCGCAGTGATGACGTTGAGCCGGTGAGAAAGTGAGCCGGTGAGCGGGGGAGCAAGTGAGGCTTTGGACGTGATGCGTGAAACGTGATGAGTGATGCGTGAAACGTGATGAGTGATGCGTGAAACGTGCAACCTTGAACTTTGAACTGACCGCTGACGACTGAAAACTGATGGCTAACCTGAAACCAAAAACCTTGAACTCAAAACTCCCCCTCGCCATTGCGCTATTTCTGTTCGCGGTGTATCTGCTCAGCTACCGCGGCGGATTCCACTCGGTGGATGAGGTGTCCACCTTTGCCGTCACCGAAAATCTGATGAAATTCGGCGCGCTGCACACCGACCAAATCGCGTGGACGCAGTGGACGACCACCCAATCGGAGGCGCAGGGCTTTTTCGGGCGCGGCGGGCACGTCTATTCCAAAAAGGGATTGGCGCTATCGCTGGCGCAGGCGCCACTCTATTGGCTGGCGCTGGTGCTGCCGGGGTTGGGAATGCTGCAAACGGTGTCGCTGCTGAATGCGCTGCTCACCGCGCTGACCGCCGCACTGATTGCCGCCGCCGCCCGCGAACTCGGTTTTTCGGTGCGAACCGCCGCGCTCACCGCGCTGGTGTTCGGGCTGGCGACCATCGCCTGGGTGTATGCCAAATATCTGTTCAGCGGCACACTGGCGGGATTTTTGCTCACCCTGACCTTTTTTCTGCTGCTGCGATTTTTATCCACCCGCAAAAACTGGCTGCTCGCGCTGGCGGGTTTTTCCGGCGGGTTGACCGTGCTGGCGCGAGCGAACAATCTGCTGCTACTGGCGGTGTTCGGGCTGTATCTGCTGGCGATTCTGAGTCAGAAAACAACCTCACGCAAAGACGCCAAGTCGCAAAGGGCACATATTTTAAAATCTTTGCGCCTTTGCGCCTTTGCGAGAGACAAAACCTTCATCGTTCCCGTGCTGATTTTCATCGGCGGGGCGGCGCTGGCGGGCGCGATTTTCGGTTGGTACAATTGGGCGCGGTCGGGCAACCCGCTGCAAACGGGGTACGATTTGAGCATTTTCACCCCCAACATTCTGCTGGGGCTGTATAAATTGCTGTTCAGCCCGCTGCGGGGATTGTTCATCTATTCGCCCGTGCTGGTGCTGGCAGTGCCGGGCTGGTGGCAACTGCGCAAAACCCGCCCCGCCGAAAGTTGGCTCATCGCCGGAATCGTGGGCATCACCGTGCTTCTTTTTTCGGCGTGGGCAAGCGGCGAAGGGCTGTCGTGGGGCTCGCGATTTATGG
>JALVZI010000133.1 GCA_027022125.1 Anaerolineae bacterium
CCGCGCAATATCGTTTTTCTGTTTGAAATGGACGGCATCACCGTTTGCCATCTGGGCGACATCCGCCATGTGCCCACTCAAAGCCAGTTGGAAACATTTGAAAATGTTGATATTCTGTTGCTGCCGGTCGGAGACGGCAAAAGTTTGTCGGCAGCACAAGCATCGGAAACTATCAGTCTCATCGAACCCGCCATTGTCATTCCGATGCACTATGCTTTGCCCGGCATCACCGTGCCGCTGGAACCACTGGAAAAATTTGTGAAAGAGATGGGGCTTCCCCCCGCCGAATCGGAGCCCAAGTTGAAAATCAGCAAAAGCAATTTGCCGGAAGAAACACAAATTGTTATTTTAGCGCCGCAATTTTAGTGCGAAAGAGGTTTACCCGTGACGGAACAATCACCTGTACCCAATCCCCCCGAAACGTCCACGCCGCTATCCATCGGCTGGCGCATTGCCATCGGCGTGATTGCCATCGCTATCGTGGCGATACTCGGTTGGCAATTGCTGGGCAATCGCGCCCCGACCACCGAACCCGCCGCCGCGCCGACCGTCGCTGCGCCATCTGCCGCGCCGACGGTTGCCGCCAATCCCACCACCGCAGAATCGCCGGAAACATTTTTTCAACAGGGCAACGAGTTTTACAAATCGGGGCAACTGGATAAAGCCGTGTCGGCATTTAAAAAAGCCATCGAAAAAGACCCCAATTATGTAGCGGCATATGCCAATTTGGGCGCGGTATATTATGCGCAGCAAAACCTCGCCATGGCAGAAGAAACATACAAAAAAGCCATCGAACTTTCGCCCGATGACGGCGATTTGCTGTACAATTTGAGCGCCATTTACATTCAAGAAGCGCTCGCCGGCGGAACCCCCGACCGAGAAAAGTTATCGCTTGCCGCCAAACAAATTGACAAAGCCATCAGTCTAGACCCGAATTTGGCGGCGCCATATTACGGGCGCGGTGTCATAAAAAGTTACACCGGCGATACCGCCGGCGC
Source organism: Anaerolineae bacterium (assembly GCA_027022125.1). GTDB lineage: Bacteria > Chloroflexota > Anaerolineae > 4572-78 > 4572-78 > JANTHQ01. Next base: position 999 of record JALVZI010000133.1, read on the forward strand.
AATCGCGGATTTCGAGAAGTTTTTAGATTTGGATGACGGGTCAGACCCCAAAGCAACCAGTAACGCCACCGCACTTTTAAAACAACTTCGAGCAAACACGGGACAATAATTTATGCAAGAAATAGCAGACGGTGTATTTGTAGAATTTGATTATGAAGGCGCAAACTGCGGTTTGGTGCTCACCGATGACGGCGCAATTGTCATTGACACCCCCATCATCCCGGAACAGGCAAAAGACTGGGCAGCGCAGGTGGCGGCAAAAACCGACCGCGTGCTGTATGTGTTCAACACCGACCACCACCGCGCGCACATTTTGGGCAATCAGTATTTCAACGCGCCGGTGCTGGCACACGAGTATGCTTGGCAGGAAATGTCAAGTTATAAAGATACGTTCATCGAACGCACGCAAAATTTGTACAAAAAACAACCTGATATTCAAGAACAGTTCAGCGATACATACATCGTAAAACCGGAATTAACTTTTACCGGACACCTGACGATGGAAAAAGGGGGCAGACCGCTGCATTTCATTTATCTCGGTGGACACACCCCCGCCACCAGCGGTTTGTACATCCCCGATGTGAACATTCTGTTTGCCGGAGATTTGGTGGTGGTTGATGAACACCCGGCGCTGGGACAGTGCAATAGCAAAGAATGGCTGGAACAGCTGGAATGGCTGCAACACCAAACATTGAATGCCATTGTGCCGGGGCACGGACCATTATGCAACGTGGAAGCCATCGAACCGATGCGCTGTTACATTCGCACGATGCGCGCCCGGGTGCGCAGTCAATACAAGCAGGGGCGCACCAAAGCCGAATCGGCGGTGGTTATCAGCCAGATGATTGATATGTTCCCCTACCCGCCCGGCAGAAAATCGCTCATCGAAAAACGCATCCGCGCCGGGGTGAGCCGCATTTATGATGAAATGAAACTGTTTTACGGCGCACCATCGGTAAAAGGGCACGCGGCAAAACGCCCGCCGAGATTCAAACGGGTGGAGAGTCTTCGTTTCTAAATTTGCCAAAAACACTCAGTGTGCTATAATTTTGCTTGCTTTTGAGGCATCGGGATGTGGCGCAGTCCGGTAGCGCGCTTCGTTCGGGACGAAGAGGCCCCCGGTTCGAATCCGGGCATCCCGACCTCAATATAAATGTCGGGGCGTGGCGCAGTCCGGTAGCGCGCTTCAATGGGGTTGAAGAGGTCGTTGGTTCGAATCCAATCGCCCCGACCATACCCGCCCTTGTAGCTCAGCAGGTAGAGCACTTCCTTGGTAAGGAAGAGGTCACCGGTTCAAGTCCGGTCGAGGGCTTAAAAATCTCACCAAAATGGTGGGATTTTTTATTTTTCACCCCTCACTCATCACGCATCACATACCCTGCAAATAATGCTTTTCCGAAAGTGCCCGCAGGCGGCGTGCTGCATGTTCCGCCGTGAGGTCTCGCTGGGGTTCGCCGAGCATTTCGTACCCCACCATAAACTTTTTCACGGTGGCGGAACGCAGCAGCGGCGGGTAGAAATGCGCATGCAACTGCCAATGCCGATTATCCTGCGCGGCGGCATCGCCGGTGGGCGCGCCGTGCCACCCCATCGAATACGGGAACGACGTTTCAAAAAGATTGTCATATCGTACCAGCAGCCGCTTCAAAATGGATGCCAGCGCATCGCGCTCGGTGCCGGTCAAATCGGGCAAACGCAAAACGTGCCGGCGAGGGAGCAGCAGCGTTTCAAAGGGCCACACCGCCCAAAACGGCACCACCACCAGCCAATGGTCGTTCTGCACCACCACTCGTTCCCCCGCCGAAAGTTCCCGCGCGGCATAATCTATCAGCATGGGTGAACCGTGCACGCGGAGATATTCCCGCTGGCGGGCATCTTCCGCCGCCGGTTCGCTCGGCAGCACGTCGATGCCCCACACCTGCCCGTGCGGGTGCGGGTTGGAACTGCCCATCATTTCCCCGCGATTTTCAAACAACTGCACCCAGCGATATTTCGCACCCATATCTTCCACCTGCGCCGCCCACACATCCACCACCCGCCGAATGCCGTCAACGGGCATACGCGCCAGCGTCAAATCGTGCCGGGGCGAAAAACAGATGACGCGGCACGTGCCTCGCGCCGTGTGCCAGCGAAAGAGCGGGTCATCGGCAACACCCAGCGGGGAAATATCGGGCAGCAGAGAAGAAAAATCGTTGGTGAAAACGAAAGTGTCGGTATAGTGCGGATTTTTCGCGCCGCTCGTCCGCTCATTGCCGGGACACAGGTAGCATTTCGGGTCGAAAGCAGGACGCACATCCGGCGGGGCTTTTTCCACCTGCCCTTGCCATGGGCGTTTGGTTCGGTGTGGCGACACCTGCACCCATTCACCGCGCAGCGGGTTGTATCGCCGGTGGGATATTTCGGGGAGTAGATTCATGGGGTTCCTTTGGTTTCAGGTTTCGGGTTCAAGGTTTTAAGTTTCAGGGTTGCAGATTAGTCCCAAGTTTCAAATCTAAAATCCAAAGACACATTTCACGCAATACGAAACACGTTTCACGCCCAAACACTAGGGCGTGTTGACGTTTTGTTTTCAGTGGGAAAAACGCCCTTCGATACGCCCTACAGGCTACTCAGGATGAAAAATCGGCAAACGTCAACAGAACCTAATCTCTAATATCCAATCTCCAATTCGCTATTCGTCATTATCCTCAAAAAGTCCATTTCTCAAATTTTACCGCTCACGATTTTATTCGATTTTCCCCGTGCGCTTTCTGTTTTTTCCGGCTCCGTGCTATAATCCGGCTAGCGGAATTGAAGTAGGAAGCAAGGAGCGAGAAGCAGGGAGCAAGGAGCAGGGAGCAGGGAGTAAGGGATGTATTTCAACGAACAATAGTCGCAGTGCAGACTATTCGTTCCTTTCCTAATCCGTTGTAGTGTTTGCACGGCAACGCAAAACGTTAAATCATCACGCCTCACGCTTCACGTTTCACTCATCACTCATCACTCATCACGCTTCACGCTTTACGAAAGTTACAACCTGCAAAAGCGATTCTGCCGCCAACTTTATTGAAAGAGAGGCTAAAAAATGAAAACCGTCAATCGTGCAGTGATAATCGTACTCGACAGCGTGGGGTGCGGCGATGCACCCGACGCCGCCGCTTATGGCGATGAAGGCTCAAACACGCTGGGAAATATCGCGCGGGCAGTGGGCGGGCTGAACCTGCCCCACATGCAAAAAATGGGGCTGGGTAACCTCACCGACATTCAGGGCGTGCCCCCCACCACCGACACACTCGGCGCATACGGGCGGCTCACCGAAACCGCCGCCGGAAAAGATACCACCACCGGACACTGGGAACTCGGCGGGGTACGGCTGGAAAAACCGTTCCCCACCTACCCCAACGGCTTCCCCCCCGAAATTATGTCGGAATTTGAACGCCGCATCGGGCGCGGCACACTGGGCAATTATCCCGCTTCCGGCACGGAAATCATCAAAGAATTGGGCGAAGAACATATGCGCACCGGCAAACCGATTGTGTACACTTCCGCCGACAGCGTTTTTCAAATTGCCGCCCACACCGACATCATCCCGCTGGAGGAATTGTACCGCGAATGCGAAATTGCCCGCGAAATTCTCACCGGCGAGCACGCGGTGGGACGGGTCATCGCCCGCCCATTCATCGGCGAACCGGGACACTTCACCCGCACCGAAGACCGCCGCGATTTCAGTCTGACCCCGCCGGGCGACACGATTCTGGACGTGGTGAAAAAAGCGGGGCTGGAAGTGATGGCAGTCGGCAAAATTGAAGATATTTTCGCCCATCGCGGCATTACCCAAAGCAATCACACCGGCAACAACATGGCAGGGGTCGACGCCACCATCGCCTTCATCAAACAGGGCGACCCCGGACTCATCTTCACCAATCTTGTGGATTTTGATGCACTTTACGGACACCGAAACAACCCACGCGGGTATGCCGACGCGCTGGAAGCGTTCGACCGCCGTTTGCCGGAAATTTTGGACGCGCTGCTGCCCGGTGATGTGCTGTTCATCACCGCCGACCATGGCAACGACCCCACCACCCCCAGCACCGACCATTCCCGCGAGCGCGTGCCGAAATTTGTCGCCGGGCGGATGGCGTTGCCGGCAATGAGCAGCGGCACGCGCCCCCGCTTTTCCGACCTCGCCGCCACCGCCGCCGACCTGCTCGGACTCGATTGGCGCGGCGCAGGCGAGTCGTTCGCCGTGGAATTGGTGATTGGAGATTAGAGATTGGAGATTGGGCCTATTGCGTATTTCGTATTGCGTGAAACGTGATGCGTGAAAGGGCTAGAGACAGAGATAGAGACACATCCATTCTCTGACCGCTGACTGCTGATGGCTGACTGCCACCCTGCTACCTTGCTACCCTGCAACCCTGAACTTTGAACTTGAAACTTGAAACTTTGAACCACTAACGGAGAGACAATGCCCGCAACACCAAAACGCGCTCATAAAATCTCAAACATTCTCGCCTTTCTGGGGCAGAAACTCGGCTTCGGGATGGCGGTGCTGCTCAGTATCATCTACCTCAGTTTTTTGGGGCTGGATATGGCGCGCGGCACATCGTTCGGCTCGGCGCTGGTGGTATCGCTCACCAAAACGGGGAACTATCTGCTGCGGCTGGGGCGCGGCGATTTGGGTTTCACGCAGGCAGGCGTTTTCACCGGATTGCCCAGCCCGGTCATCGAAGTTATCCCCGATTTGCTGACCAAAAGTTTCGGGCTGCTGGCGGTATCGCTGACGCTGGCGGCAATTGTCGGTATCACGCTCGGATTGCTGGCGGCATACCAGCGCCGCGCCGGATGGTCGCTGTCCATCATCGTGCTGTCCATCATCGGCGTGTCCATCCCCAGTTTTTTTGCCGCGCTGCTGCTGCAACTGCTGCTGATTCAATGGACGCGGAAAATGGGCTCGCCGCTGCTGCCGCTGGGCGGGTTCGGTTGGGATAAACATCTCATTTTGCCCGCGCTGGTGCTGGCGGCGCGTCCGGTGGCGCAAATTACCCGCGTCACCTTCCTTTCGATTCAAACCATTCTGAAACAGGATTTTGTGCGCGTGGCGCACGCCAAAGGGTTGCGCGGCAGTACCGTGCTGTGGCGACATGTGGCGCGCAATGCCGCCATCCCCGTGCTGACCACCATCGGGCTATCGCTGCGATTCTCGCTGAGCAGTCTGCCGGTGGTCGAATTTTTCTTCGGCTGGACGGGGATGGGGCTGGTACTGCTGAAAGCCATTTCCCAAAAAGATGACGACCTGACGGTGGCACTGACGATCAGTTTGGGCGTGGTTTTCATTTTGGTGAATATCTTTTTGGAAGCCATGTACCGTTTGATTGACCCCCGCCTGCGCGATGCGGTGCGCCACACCCGGCGCGGCGGCGCGCGTGCCGGGCTGAAAACACTGCTGGCGGACATCCCCGCCATGCTCGCCGACAATCCGCTGTCGCGCTGGCTGAACCGCCGCCGCGAAGCCACCCTCCCCGCCGATGACCCCATCAAAGCGGTGTTGGCAAAACAAAAACGCCACATCGACCGCGCTACCGATGAACCCGACGGTGCAGCAGCCGAGCGGCGGCGCACACTGCTGCGCGGCACAGTGGGCAATTTCCCCTTTGCCGTCGGCGGCATTTTGGTGCTGATTCTGCTGGCGGTGGTGGTGTTCGGTCCGCTGATGTCGCCGCACAGCCCGTACACCACCGTCGGGCTGACCATCGTTGACGGCAAAATGGAAGTGCCGCCATTTGTGCCGGGCGAAAAATACCCGTGGGGCACAGACGTGATGGGGCGCGACATTATGAGTTTGGTGCTGGCGGGCGCACAGCAAACGCTGATGCTGGCGGCGCTGGTCATGCTGACCCGCGTGCTGATTGGCGCGGTACTCGGCGCGCTGGCGGGCTGGTTCGGCGGCACATGGTTCGACCGCACCGTGCTGTCGCTGGCAGAAATTATCGCCGCTTTCCCCACCCTGCTGCTGGCGATGATTCTGATTCTGGCAATCGGCATTCGGCAGGGTATGCAACCGTTCATCATCGCGCTGGGATTCGTCGGCTGGGGGGAAGTGATGCAATTTGTGCGCGGCGAAGTGATGGCGCTGCGCCCCAAACCGTTCATCGAAAGCGCGGTGGCAGTCGGGCTGCGCACGCCGGGCATTCTGCGGAATCACGTGCTGCCGAATCTCATTTCGCCCCTCATTTCGATTGCCTCGCTGGAAATGGGCGCGGTGCTGATGCTGCTCGGCGAGTTGGGCTTCATCGGCATTTTCATCGGCGGGGGCGCGTTTGCCGAATTGCAAATCGACATGCCGCCGTACCATTATTCGGATGTGCCGGAATGGGGCGCGCTGCTGAGCAATGTGCGGGTGTATGCCCGCGCCTACCCGTGGACGGCAATTTATCCCACACTGGCGTTTTTCATTTCCATTTTGAGTTTCAATCTGTTCGGCGAAGGTGTGCGGCGGCTGGTGGAAAGTGTCGGCGTGGGCATCAACCGGCTGTTCAACCGCTACACGATGGGATTTGCCGCGCTGGCGATTGTCGCCGTCATTTGGGCGCGCAGCAATACCGGTTCGGTGGCATTTTACCGCCAGCAAGCCGAGCAGTTCAGCGGGCAGAATGCGCTGGCAACCGTGCAGACACTCACCGACCCGGCGCTGGACGGGCGCGCGCTCGGCACGGATGGCATCAAATCTGCCGCCGATTATATCGCCGCGCAATTTGAATCGCTGGGGCTGCAGCCCGCCGGAGAAAAAAGCACGTTCCTCTATCGTCGCAAGCGCGGGTTCGAGCAATTAACCGCCGTGCCGCAATTTTCGGTGGATGATGGCGGCGCGCCGCCGGTCTATCACCAAAATTACACCGCTTTCCCCGGACAGAATCGCAATTTGGGCGAAGCGACGGGCACAGTGCGATTCATCACCACCGGACCGCTGCAAGCGGTCGGTTTCGGGCGCGGAACCATCCCCGCACTGAAAAACATTTCCCATCCCGATGATATTTTGATGGTGCTGTCGCCGCGAGATGCGTTTTATATGGAACGTGTGCCGCGCGCCGGATTGCTGGTCATCGCCGATGATGAAACCGTGCTGCGTCAGAATCACACCCTTTCCAACCGCGACCCGGTGGATTCGGCATTCGGCACGGGGCGAAAAACGGGGCAGGATGCGCCCGTGCTGTGGATTGATTCCGCCACTGCCGACCGTCTGCTGGCAGGCACGGGGCAAACGGTGGAAAACCTGCGGCTCTATTCGCAGCGGCTGCTGGATGACCAGCTGGTGGATTTCGATACCGGACATACCGCCGCCATTTCCGTGCAGGGCGAAACGGTTGACCGGTTTGAAAGTTATCACGTGCTGGGGTATCTACCCGGCACGGAAGGGCAAGGGCTGGACGGCGAAATGATTATGGTGCTGGCGCAGTATGATGCCCCGCCGCTCGACCCGGACGGGCAGCCGCGCCCCAACGCCAACGACAACGCTAGCGGTGTGGCTGTTATGCTGGAAGCCATCCGCACCATGCAGGAATCGGGCTACCAGCCATACCGAACATTTATGTTTGTGGCATACAGTTCAGAGGGGCTGGAAGGGGGCGAGGTGGTAACAGCGCCGCCCGACCCGCAAAAATTGCTGCAAGCGAAAATCGGGTTTGGCAGCAGTTACACCGTCAAAGCGGTGGTAGATTTGCGCGGGCTGGGCAGCGGCGACGGCAACCGACTGGCAATTTCGACCGGTGGCAGCCAACGGCTGGGGGAATTGCTGGAAAAATCGGCGCGGCAGATGGGGGTAAAAACCGTGCGCGCCGATGAGCCGGTGGATTTCACGCAGGTGTTCGCGGAACGCTCGGCGCGCGAAAGCGGGCAGGAAGCGCCGCAAATTATGCTCCATTGGGAGGGGTGGGAAAAAACCGCGCTCACCCCCGCTGACACGCCCGACACCATTTCGGCGGAAACGCTGCAAAAATCGGGGCGGGCGCTGACGCTCTCGCTGATGATTTTGGGGCGCGAAGCGGAGTATTGATTGATATACAGCAAACGAGAAAAACGTAGGGGCGGCTCGCGAGCCGCCCCTACGGATTTTAGCGCGAACCGACGTAGTGCATCATCTAGTCTTAATTGTCGGGCTATTGTCCACTGACAAAAGGTGTAAGAATTGAACCACAGAGGCGCAGAGGCACAGAGAAAATAAGGTTTGAGAGCCTGTTATGCGGCGGTATCTGAAATTTTCGGCGAAAATTTGAACCGGCACTCAAAAAATTTTTAAATTCTGCGCGTCTCTGTGCCTCTGTGGTGAAAAATTAAACCTTTTTTCAGATGAACCATTACAGAGAGAGTAATCCTACTTTTTAGATTGGGTGATGCAGTAGGGGCACACTGCAGCGTGCCCCTACGTTTTTTGCCGGTTTCACCTTGGGATACGCCCTGCGGCGGATCAGGATAACATCGGCAGGGAAAAACACATCCTAAACGCTCCCGTAGAGACGCCCAAATTGGGCGTCTCTACGAGAGTAGGGGCGACCTTTATGGTCGCCCGAAATAGGGCAGCCACAAGGGCTGCCCCTACGACTGCAGCATACGCTGAGTAGTTACCAATTTTTCCTTAAATTCGTGCAATCTGTGGAAATTCGTGGCTGATTTTCAGTATTTTTCAAGCAATCACGATTTAATGCTGCGCTACCATTTACGCCACTAATTGCAACATCGCCTGATTTTCCGGTTCGTGGATGAAATTCCAAAACTCGATTTGGGCGCGGGTTGCCGGTTGGCGTTTGCTGTGCGCGATGAAAATTTCTCGCCGCAGCGACAACCCCGCCACCGGCACTTCTTTCAGCCGCCCCAATTCTATCCCCCGCCGCGCCACCGTGCGCGAAATGAATGCTACCCCAATTCCCTCTTCCACCGCCATAGCAATCGCTTCTGTATTGCCAATTTCCATCACGATATTCAACTCATCCAAATTGATTCCGGCGGCTTGCAGCGCAACCTCCATTTCCTCCCGTGTCCCCGAAGATTGCTCGCGCAAAATAAAATCCACGTCGCGCAACTCGGTGGCGGCAATTTCCGTGCGAGAAGCCCACGGGTGGTCGGTGGGAACCACCAGCACCACATGGTCATCAAAAAAGTGAGAAAATTCCGCATCGGCACAATTTGGCTGGGCACTGACAATCGCCAAATGGATGATGCCGTCGCACAGGTTTGCCAGCACTTCTGTGCGCGGTCGGTTGTGAATGGAAACCTGCACATGGGGAAACTTTTTTCTGAACCGAGCCACCAGCGACGGCAGATAATATTTGCCGGTGGTGGTACTGCATCCGATGGTCAACTTACCCACCACATCCCCTTTTAACGCCTCAATTTCCTCTCTGATTTGAATGGAACGGCGCACCATTTCTCGCGCCATGGGAACGAGCGCCACCCCCTGCTCGGTCAGCGATAGCGTTCTGCCGGAACGGTGGAACAATTGCAATCCCAACTCCCGCTCCAGTGCGCGAATCTGCATGCTGACCGCCGGTTGTGTCAGATTCAGTTGTCTCGCCGCCGCCGAGAAATTTTCGGTTTCTGCCGCCGCCAAAAACACAGACAGTTCATAAACATTCAACATACGCGCCCCCGCAAAACATCAATTCGATAACTGCTCACCGAGCAATGGTATCGTGCCGATTTCACCCTCCCCCTCCATAACCGTTTGTGAATAGTGTAACATATCTTTCATCAAAAAACAATATGATGGACACGATAATCCATAAATGCTTTTTATCAATATCCATAAATATCTTTCATAAAGATTTTTTATCAAACCTATTGCATCTTATAAACAAATCTGTTAAAATACAGATGAATGTGAATTATATCACAGATTTTCACCCAGATGAAACCTTTTCAGGATGTCCATATGAAGCCGGCAAAAAAAATCCCAACCATTGTTTTGCTCTCGCTCTGCTTTTTCATCCTCGTTGGCGCGCTCGCCGTTCAAGCACAGGAACCGCTCGCGGAAAATGAGCAATGCCTGACCTGCCACAGCAACCCCGATTTGACCGTCACTTTTGCGGATGGCAGCGAAATCAGCGGGCATGTCAGCCGCAGCGGTTTTTTGCATTCCGTCCACGGGGATGAGGATATGACCTGCGGCGGCTGCCACCCCGACCATCAAGATTATCCCCACCCGGAGGTAGATGCCGCCGATGCTCGCAGTTACACGCTGAAACTCAACGAAACGTGTCTCGACTGCCACCCCGACCAGTCGGAAAAGGTGCAGGACAGTGTGCACAGCAAATATCTGGCGGACGGACACACCGAAGCGGCGGTGTGTGTGGATTGTCACGGCGCACACGATACCATCTCCCTGCGAGAATCGCGCGTTGCCATTGCCACAGCGTGCCGTCAGTGTCACAGCGAAATTTACGATGAATACCGCGACAGCGTTCACGGCAAAGCGTTGGTAGAGGAAGAAAATACCGATGCGCCCACCTGCGTGGATTGCCACGGCGTGCATCAAATTGAAAACCCGCACACGGCACAATACCGCAACACATCGCCGGAAATGTGCGGCAGTTGCCATGCCGATGCGGAACTGATGAAAAAATACGATATTTCCACCAACGTTTTTCAAACGTATGTGGCGGATTTTCACGGCACAACCGTGACGCTTTTCGAGCGGGAATCGCCCGATTTGCCGAGCAATAAAGCCGTCTGTTACGACTGCCACGGCATTCACAATATCAAAGCGCCGGACGACCCCAACTCCACCGTCATCAAAGATAATCTGCAAAAAACGTGCCAAAAATGCCACCCCGATATTTCGGCGAATTTCCCGGCGAGTTGGACGAGCCATTACGAGCCGACTTTCGATAAAGAACCGCTGGTCGCCGCAGTGAATCTGTTTTACGCCATCATCATTCCCGGCGTTATCGGTTTTATGGGGCTGTTCGTGGTCATCGATGCCGGACATCGTTTGTTCGGCAAAAAATCAGCCGACACCAAACACCAAGATGAGGATTAGATTATGAACCGGCAAAAAGTCTACCGCCGCTTTTCTCTGGGACAACGTTTGGAACACTGGGTGATGGTCATTTCATTCACCATTCTCGCCCTGACCGGATTGCCGCAAAAATTCCCCTATTATGACCTGTCGCAATCGCTGATAGCCGCGCTGGGGGGTATCGAAACGGTGCGCATCATTCACCGTTATGCCGCTATTGTGCTGATGGCTGGCACAATTTATCACGGCGGGGTGCTGACATATCACGCTTTCGTCAAACGGCAGTGGTCGATGATGCCTTCATGGCAGGATGCCAAAGATTTGTTCGCCACGATGGCATACAATTTGGGATTGAGAAAAGAACATCCCAAACTGCCCCGCTACAATTTTGAAGAAAAGATGGAATACTGGTCGCTGATTTGGGGTACGGTGTTGATGATACTGACCGGTTTTATGCTGTGGAATCCCATCGCCACGGCGAAATTCCTGCCGGGGCAGTTTATCCCCGCGGCGAAAGCAGCGCACGGCGGCGAAGCGGTGCTGGCGGTGCTGGCAATTCTGGTGTGGCATTTTTACGGGGTACACATCAATTTTAACCCCAGCATGTTCACCGGAAAATTGCCGTGGCGCAAAATGGTGAAAGAACACGCGCTGGAATTGGAACAACTGGAAAAAGGCGCGCTGCCCCCTGAACCGCCGAAAGAAATCATCGCCAAACGGACGCGAATGTTTCTGCCGGTGGCGGTGGTCATCGCCGCGACACTAATTGCCGGTTTGTACTTTTTTGTCACTTTCGAGGATACCGCCATCGCCACAGTGGACAAATTACAACTGCCGGAAGATGAAGCGTACCAGCCGCTTGAGATTGAAAACATCCATGCCACCATCGAAAGTTACAGCGGGGCGGACAGTTGCGCCGCCGCCGGA
>JALVZI010000134.1 GCA_027022125.1 Anaerolineae bacterium
CCCGCCGAGCCGGAGTCGCCGCCGCCAGAAACTCCGTCCGCCGATGACCTGCGGGCGCAACTCATCGAAGAGTTGGACGCGCTGGCAGACCGCATCCGCGCCATCAGCCCAAATTACAACCCGCCGCCATTTTCGGTGCGCGGCACGGCAAAACTGGTCAGCCGCACCCTGCGCGGCATCGTCGGCAAACGCCCGCGACTGCTGTCGCGGTTGCAAAACACCGTCGGCAGCGATTTGCTCGATGTGGATACATGGAAGGGCGTGTGGTACATGCTGAATTACACGCTGGAATATCAGCGTGATTTTTTGAAACGGCGCATCACCGGCGAATATGAAACGGATGAATGGGGCATGGACTGGGAATTTGCTCAAGCCGTGCAGCCGTTTTTCGATTTTCTGTATAAAATGTACTGGCACATCGAAACCGATGGCGTGGAAAACATCCCCGAAGATGGGCGCGTGCTGCTGGTTGGCGACGCCGCCGGGCAATATCCGTGGATTGGCGCGATGGTCGCCACCGCCGTCGCCACCGAACACCCCGATATGCGGCAGGTTCGCTCGCTGTACAGCGCCACCTTCGCCACCATCCCCTTCTTTTCCATCATTTTCGATAAAACCGGACAAGCGCCGGCAAATGTTCAAAATGGCGAAAAACTGCTGGCGCAGGATGAAGTGGTTGCCGTGTACCCCATCGACAAATCCGAAACCGGTATTTCGTGGCTCGACGCCGCGCGGCTGGCAAACAATACCGGCGCACCAATTGTCCCCGTCGCCATCATCGGTGTGGAAGGTTCAGAGACCGCCGCCCGTGTCGCCGCCGGAGATTCCACCGTGCCCGCCTCTTTTGCCCCGTGGATGAGCGTTTTGGGGCAATTGCCCATTCCCACCCGCTGGACAATCGCTTTCGGCGCACCCATCACCGAGTTCCCCGCGGACACCGCCGGTTCGGATGTTGCCGCCACACTGGCGCTCGCCGGAAAAATAAAAGGCGCTATCACCGCGCTGCGAAAAGCGCATCTGCCTCAGGTATAGATAAATAGTCCACAGATGGACACAGATTTACACAGATTTTTATTTTGTAACTGTACAGCGTGCCCCTACGAAGCCAACAGAAATCGGGCGGCTCGCGTTAAAATCCGTAGGGGCGGCTCGCGAGCCGCCCCTACGCCCACGTCTGTATTTTGGCTTGCAGGGGGAAATCAAATCTTTGCCGAGTTCAATGATTCGTAGAGACGCCCAGTTTGGGCGTCTCTACGGGGTTGCTTATGGTGTACCGACATATTTCCGGTCGGCGCGCGGAAATAAATTTCTGCGCAAAACGTAGGGGCGACCTCTATGGTCGCCCACAAGGGCTGCCCCTACGATTATTCGAGGTGAGCACCAACGATTTTTCACCACAGAGGCACAGAGACGCGGAGAATTTAAAGTTTTTGAGTTTTTGGCTCAAATTTTCACCGGAAATTGCAAATACCGCCGTATAACCGGCTCTCAAACCTTATTTTTCTCTGTGTCTCTGCGTCTCTGTGGTTCAGTTTTTACATCTGAGTAAGAAATCTATTGGAGTATCGAAAGAGGTTCGATATGCCTGTTTTTTCTTCTGCCGATGACGTGTACCGCGTGTTCGATGCCCTTTTTTCGCAATTGCAGGCGCAAAACGGCAATGCCACCCGCGCCGTCAGCAAATCGAAAGTGGTCATCCGGCTGAACTGCACCGAGCCAAATTGCACCATCACGCTGAACGGACGCAAAAATCCGCCCGTTGCCACCTTCGGGGCGGAAAAAATGCGGGCGGATGTGCAGGTTGAAATGGCTGCCGATGTGCTGCACCGGATTTTTCTGGGCGAACAGTCGCTCAAAAAAGCGGTTGCCGCCAAACAAGTGACCGTGCGCGGTCCCGTGTGGAAAACGTTTGCACTCGGCGAAATTTTTTCGCAGGGGCGGAAACTGTATCCTGAAATTTTGCGGGGTTTGGAGGTGGCAAAGTAGCAAAGTAGCAGAGTTGCAGGGTAGCATTCGCCATTCGCTATTCGTCACTCGCTACTCGCTACTCACTTCTTTTTTCCAGCGCGATTTCCAACTCTGCCAGCGTGCGTTTCAGTTTATCCACCACCCCGACAGACTCGCCGGTGCGGCGTTCCAATACGTGTTTGATAACCTGCTGGTCGTATGCCGAGCGCCGGATTTCCTGCAATTCCGACTGCGCCAGCGTGCGATTGATGGGGATATTGTGGCGCTGTAAAATATCGTGGAAAAAGCGGTGGTTCTCCGCCAACCCCAGCGTCACCGCTTCGAAACCATGTTCGGCGATGGTGCGCCGCGCCGAATAGCGCATCACATTGTAAAAAAACATCTGATGGTCATCGGGGCGCGGTTCAATCAGTACAATATCCACTTCGGGGTATGCCCGCCGCAGTTGTTTGATGTGATAGTGCAATCCCGCTTGAATGGTGATGCGCGACACCTGCGACGCGATGGCTTGCATCCCTTTATCGCTCAAATAGCCGCCATCTTTGCCCAAAAACGGAATCGCTTTCCGCTCGCTGTTATCAAACGGAACCAGCGGATTGATGCAGATGACCAAATTTGCCCCCTGCTCGATGGCGACATCCAAACTTGCCGTGCCGCGCAAACCGCCATCCACATATTCCTTCTCTCCCACCCGCACCGGTTTGTAAACCAGCGGCAGCGCGGTAGATGCCGCCACCGCCAGCGAAATCGGCACATCACAACTATCTTTTTCACCGAAAACCCGCCGCTCACCGGTATCCAAATCGGTAGCGATGATGAATAATTTGCGCGCCAACTCCGCAAAATTGTTGGTCGCGCCAATTCTGGCGAACATTTCCCGCACGTATTTTTCCAGCGCCAGCCCGTCATACAGCGCCGACGGCAGCCCTTCAGACAGCGACCACAGCATATCGAACACGGTCATATCGTCTATATGGCGCAGATAGTGCGACCATGCGCCCCACATCACGCGGGGCCACTTTAATGTTCGCCGCGAAAATTCTTTCACATCAAAACGAAAAAGGTGTTTGGGTCCAATCGGCTCCACCGTGTGCGCCGAACCATCCACAATGCGCATCAACCGGTCAATGGTAATGCCGTTTGCCAAACACGATGCAACCAATCCCCCCGCGCTGGTTCCGACATACACATCAAAATCGTTCACCGTGCGGTCAACCAGCAAATCATCAATTGCCCGCAGCGCACCGATTTCATACACCGCGCCGGTCAGCCCGCCACCCGCCAAAACCAACGCCGTTTTCGTTTTTATGCCTTTAAATGCCATAGCTTTCACCAATTTGGTTAGAATCTCAACTCAGGATAAAATTTTTCAGTCCACAGATGAACACAGATGGGCACAGATTTTCACAGAAAAAATAAAAATCAGTGTAAATCTGTGTATATCTGTGGACTATTTTTTCTCATTTGAACATTGTTTCATTTATCCCGAATTCAGGGTTTGAAGTTGTTCCCATTCTGCGGTATCATGATTGCAGAAGGAGAAAATATGTCAGAAGCAGGTTCTATCAATTTTAAACACCATTCCCCCGCCGACGTGCCGGCGCGCCCGAAAATCGGACTGGCGCTCAGCGGCGCGGTGATGCGCGGACCGGTGCATATCGGCGTGCTGAAAGTGCTGCAAGCCGCGCACATTCCGGTGGATGTGGTCGCCGGGGCGAGCGCCGGGTCAATTGTGGGCGCGCTGTTCTGCGCCGGATTGTCGCCGGATGACCTCGCCCGTGTCGCCCCCGCCATCGGCTGGCGAGCCATCGCCCGCCCCGTGTTTCCCCGCCGGGGATTTCTGTCGTTTGCCCGGCTGGAACCGTGGCTGATTGCCCTGATGGGCGGCGATTTGCAATTTTCCGACCTGAAAATCCCGCTCGCCATTTCCGCCACCGATTTGGAACAGGGCGAAGCCGTCACTTTCACCGCCGGACGGGTTGCGCCCGCCGTGCATGGCAGTTCCGCCGTGCCGGGCATCGTTGTGCCGGTGGCACACGACGGGTATCTGCTGGGCGATGGCGGGGTTTCATACAATTTGCCCGTCGCCCAGCAG
>JALVZI010000135.1 GCA_027022125.1 Anaerolineae bacterium
GGGTAGCGTTGCACAACAATGTTAAAATCATCACGGTGCAATTCCAGTAGTTGCACACTGGTTAAGCAGCGAGCGGTGGTGGTACGCGGCACTGATTTAAGGAGCGCTACTTCGCCGAAATAATCGCCGGCATGCAACTCAATGGCTATCGGTGGGGCGTATTTTTTTGGTACGGTTTGCAGTTCTACCGTGCCGCTTTCAATAATGAAGAACGTGTTACCGATGTCACCCGTTTCAAAAATAATGTCGTGTCGGCTATAGGTACTTACCCGAAAATGCTGGGTTAACGCTAATACCTGCTCCAGCGACAATTTGTGCAGCATCGGGATTCCTTCCAGCACGCCAACAGTGCCAGATTTGATGGCGCTGTCAACCAACTCGAATTGTTCTTTGGCTTCGGTATAATCAGGTTTTAATTGCAGGGCAATTTGAAAGGTGTTTCGTGCTGTTTTATAGTCTTTTAAGACTTTTTGCACCACGCCCAAGTTAAAATAATGGTATGGGTTGGTGGGTTCCATTTGGGTGATGGTGTTAAAAATGGTGACGGCTTCTTCATTTTTCCCTTGACTGAAATAAGCAATACCCAGTTGATTATAGGTGTCTACCGCATCTGGCTTTAGGCGAATGGCGGTTTCCAAATGGTCGATTGCCCGCTGGTGCTGTTCCAGCAAACGGTAAATGATGCCGATTTCATAATGAAGTTCGGCATTATCAGGAGAAATTTCTGCCGCTTGCAACAGGTAGGTAAGGGCTTCGGTGTAGCGTTCCAGTTGGTAGCAGGCTAATCCCATGGCAAACAGCATTGGGAATTTCTGATAAGCCGGTAGTTTGTTTTCCCACTCTCTCGCCACTCGCGATAATTCTATGCCGGCACCGGCTAAACTTTCCGCAGCTAATAGAATGCGAGCATAACTACTGCCGTCGCCTAAAATTTGAGAAAATAATTTGGGTTTGTTGATGTTCATAGAAATACCGAATAGTAGCACCAATGTACCGAACCACTGTTGCAGTGCATCAGGGGTTGCTACCATTTGCACCACCGATGTTGCCTCTGATTTTAATGCCAGTGCTGTAAAAAACTCCTGGTAGGTATGATGGGCAAATTCCAAGCGGTGCTGCTCGATATTGCTGCTGTAGCCAATCAATCCGCTGAATTTTATTTCGTTATGAATATCGTCAATGGTATCATACCGAATTGTTTCGATGTTTTTTATATTATAAAAGGTTGCGTACACCTTTGCAATTATCACGTACCATTGCCGTTTGGAAATGGTCAATTGGCGGTGTTGCTGCATATACAACCCCAGTTGCGCCAATGCCTGTTTGCGCAGCGCCAGCGGTGTCTTGCTCCGCGACCGCCCGAAAATTTTCCACCATTCCGAATCCACCCGTTCCAGCAGAAAATCGGTGAACCGGTCGAACATCGCGCCGCGATTTTTGGGGAGTGTTTCGGATTTTTTTGCCAACTGGGTGAACATATAGAGCGCCAGCGGTGTTTGCGCCAACTCGATGAGTTGCGGGTCGCTGAAAATTTCGCGGGCGACACGCTTGCCCTGCTCTTGCCGCATATATTTCACCAAAAATGTTTCAATGTCATATCGGGTGAGCGGTTGCAGCACCACCGTTTTAAAACCGTGAATGGGCAGATAATCTTGCTCGCGGCAGGTCATAATGAAATGATGTTGCTCACTGTATTGCCGGATGAACCGGTTAAGCATTTGTCCGGTGGCGGCATCGCCCTGAATTTCGTTCAGCCCGTCCATCACGAAAATGACTTTTGCGGCGGGGAAATTGGGGTGTGTGCCACGTAAAAGTTCGTGAATGTCGTCTTCTGTCCACGATTGCCCGATGCCGTATCCGCGCAAGATGTTCAGTATCATCCCCTCCACCGATCGCTCGCCGCCGAGCGCGTTCAGTTTGATGAAAATGGGAATGGCAATCGGGTCGCCCGCGCCGAGGTCGTGTTCGGCGGCGCGCGCCAGTTGCAGCGTGATGTATTTCAGCGCGGTGCTTTTGCCCATTCCCGCCCCGCCCAAAATGACGGTGCGCGGGTCGTTTTGAATGAGCGTCCACACTTCGCCGGGGATGGGGCGTTCCACAATTTGCTGGCTGGCAAATCGGCGCAGCGGCGACATTTCAGCGGGGGCAACGCCGTGCGCCAGCGTGTCCACCCGTTTTTCCGCCACATTGCCCATCAGTGCCAGCAGTTTGGCAATTTTCGGCGCGGCGGCGCGCAGTTGCGGCTTGTTCAGCGGCAGCAGTTCGCATTTGGTCACGGCGGTCACGGTGGCGGTGCGCGGCACATTTTTGATGAGTGCAATTTCGCCGAAAAATGCGCCCCGTTTCAGGCGGGTGATGGTGCTGTTATTGCCCAGCGGGTCGGTAATGCTGACTTCCACTTCGCCGTTCAGCAACACATAACAGTGCTGACCGATTTCGCCCTGCCGGATAATTTTCGTGCGCGGGTTGACCCGTGCTCGCTGGGGAAAAATATCGGTGAGCAGGGTCAATTCCGCTTCCGAAAAATCATCGCGGGTGGTGGACACTTGCACCGCATCCGCCGAGCGGATGGCTTTCAGTGGCAGGTACAGATCGTTCCAAACGATATATTCCGAATCGGTGAGCAGGGCGTGAATGTATCGCTCCAGCGGGGGGCGCGTGCGCGGACCGAAACTGGCTGCCAGTTCCACCGAATCGGCGGGGAAGATGAACAAATCGCTTTTCCAACTCCAAAAATCGGGCGCGGAACGTGCCATCTGCCGCACGTGCGCCGGTTTTGCCCAAATGACGACAGGGTAGGCAATCATTGTGAACCGGTCGCGGAAAAAATTGAGCAGTTGGAAAAACCGTTTGCGCTCGTCGTCGCTCAATTTTTCGATGCCGTGCACAAAAATGACGATGGCGCGGTATTTCCCGGTCAATTCCACATTTTTGAAGCGGGCTTGGTCGGTCAGTTCCGCCAGACTTTTCACCAGATTCAATTGCTGGTTGTCGATTTCAAACGGGAAAAGGTAGATTTGGTCATCCGCCAGTCGCTGCCGAAAATGCTCGAAGAGAGTTTGCTGCAACTCGGCGCTGCCGCACTCCGCCACACTCAACCCGCCGAGGGTGCTCATTCGCAGGGTGGCGGTCATCAACCGAATTTCGTCTGCAAAAACATTGGTAATTTTGTTCATTTCCGTGTACTCTCTGGCAATGGGTGGGGTGGTTGTTTTTAGGCGCGTTAGGGTTAGCATAGTGGTTTCCGGGTTCGGGTTTCAAGTCTCAAGTCCAAAGTCACGTTTCACGCATCACGCATCACGTTTCACGAATGACCAATGACAAATGACAAATGACCAATGATAAATCAACCATTCTCCGTCTCCCATTCGGTCAGCAGTTCCGATACCACCGGATGCACATCGAACCAGCCTTTGCCGTTGGGGTAATAGAGCACCACCAGCGATTCGAGATGGCGCATATCCACATCGGCGCGGCTTTTGGTGCGCGAAACTTTTTTCAGCAGACGGTAATCGTGGTGTTCCAGCATCCGGTAGTATTCGCTTTTGAGTTTCCCTTTTTGCATTTGGATGATTTGGTGTGAAATTTTACCGATTTCATATTCGTGGCAATAAACGCAACAGCCGCGCACCACCCGAATCAGTTCGCGCAGAATGCCGCCCGTCATTTCAATGGCGGCTTCGACTGCGCCGTCTTCAAATAAATCGGGGTGAACGCGGCGGTAGATGATTTCGCGCAGGGTGGTCACGTCGGGGCTGGTGTGTGATTCGGGGGAACCGTCCTTTTTCCGCACTTTGAACATCGGCATATAGTGCGTTTCCAAAAACTGCCCGACGTGTTTCGATTGGGTATCGTATAGCAGTGAGATGGGAGCGGTGTATATCACAAAACAGTTGAAGGAGGTCAGGCTTTTCACGTGTTCCCGAAAAACATTCAGCGCGGCATCGAGTGGCTGAATTTTATCGAGGTCATCAATGATGAGCAGTACGCTTTTGCCGGTGACGGCGGTCACATTGTCTATGGTCAGGTTGATGAGTCCGATGAGTTCGGGGAGATAACGG
>JALVZI010000136.1 GCA_027022125.1 Anaerolineae bacterium
GCTGTGTGGTGCAACTGGAAGATGAACTGATACCCTACCCGGAACGGGTGAAACAACGCTACGCCCAATGGCTGGACGCGCAAAGCGCCGCCGGGCGAATCTTTACCCTCGAACAACGCCGCTGGCTGGATAAAATTGTCGAAATGGTGGGCGTGAATCTGGCAATTACCCCCGATGATGTGAACGCCTACTTTTTTGACGAAGGGGGACTGGTTGCCGCCAAACGGATTTTTGGCAACACCCTGCCCGCCCTGCTGAATGAACTCAATGAGGTACTGATTGTATGACCGACACCCCCTCACTCCCCCCCGGCTGGGTCTGGACGACGCTGGGTGAAATCGCCGATACAACTCGTAAACGGGTAAAACCTCAAGATTATCCAATGCTGCCTTTTATTGGGATGAATAATGTAGAATCTCACACAATGCAGATTATTGGATTTACTCTTGCAAAAAAAATGAAAAGCAATGCTGAATATTTTCAATCTGGCGACGTTTTGTACGGACGACTTCGACCATATTTGAACAAAGTATTTTTGGCGAGTTATGAAGGGTTATGCTCGGCTGAATTTATACCATTCCGAAAAAGTGAATATGTGGCAAGCAAGTACCTTCTCTATTTTTTAAATTCGTGGAAGTTTGTTTCTTTTGCTACCCACTTAAATGAGGGAGATCGCCCTCGAGTAAAGTTCGAACAGATAGCCCCATATCCATTCCCCCTTCCGCCGCTTGCCGAACAGCGACGCATTGTGGACGCCATCGAAACGCAGTTCACCCGTTTGGATGCGGGGATTGCCGCGCTGAAACAGGCGCAAGCCAAATTGAAACGCTATCGCGCCGCCGTGCTCAAAGCCGCCTGCGAAGGCTCGCTGGTGCCGCAAAACCCCGCCGATGAACCGGCAAGCGAACTGCTGGCGCGCATTCTCAAAGAGCGGCGGGCAAACTGGAACGGTCGCGGCAAATACAAAGAACCCGCCGCCCCCGATACCGCCACCCTGCCCGAATTGCCGGTCGGCTGGGTGTGGGCAAGTTTGGAGCAACTATCAGAAAACATAGTCGATTGCTTGCATAGTACTCCGAAGTTCACTGAAAAGGGGAAATATTGTATTGACACAACTTGCATTGAGCCGGGAAAAATTCTATTTGACAAAGCAAGATATGTTTCGGAAGCAACTTTTAAGGATAGGGTACGCAGATTGTTGCCAAGAACGGGTGATATTCTATTTGCCAGAGAAGGGACAATTGGCACAACCGTAATTGTACCTGAAAACGTTGAACTTTGTCTTGGTCAGAGAATGATGATGTTTCGACCAAATGATGGAATAACACCTTCATATTTTATGTGGGCGATGTCAGCACCAATATTTGAACGTCAATGGAAACCAAAAATAATGGGTACGACATCCCCACACGTCAACATCCGTGACCTGAGAATTATGGTAATTCCCCTTCCGCCGCTTGCCGAACAGCGGCGCATTGTGGCGGAAGTTGAGCGGCGGCTGTCGGTGGTATCGGAGGTGGAAGCCGCCGTGGAAAGCAACCTCAAACGCGCGGAACGACTGCGGCAAGCCATCCTCAAACGCGCCTTTGAGGGCAAACTCGTGCCGCAAAACCCCAACGATGAACCCGCCTCAGCACTGCTGGCACGCATTCGCGCCGCACGGGAAAAAGAGACACCCAAAAAGACAACTCGGAGAAAAAAGTGAGCGTATCTATACAATGCGTTCATCGGAACACAGAGCACAAAGATTTCACAGAGACCACAGAATTTTTTATGATGAATTTCATTTACTCGGAGTATCTCTGTGCTTCCTTCGTGAATCTCTGTGTAACTGATAGAAAAGGAGCAACCAACCAATGACCGAAGCCGCAACCATCGTTCAGCGCGTATGGAATTACTGTAATGTTTTGCGGGATGACGGCGTTTCATACGGCGATTATCTCGAACAACTCACCTTCCTGCTCTTCCTGAAAATGGCGGATGAACGGGAACACGAACTGTCGCAAGAAAGCCCCATCCCGCCGGAATACAACTGGCGCAGTCTGGTTGGTCTGCGCGGGGAAGAACTGGAGTCGCACTATCGCCACATTTTGGCGGAATTGGGCAAAGGGTCGGGTTTAATTGCCACCATCTTCCGCAAAGCGCAAAACAAAATCAGCGACCCCGCCAAACTGGAACGGCTGGTGAAACTGATTGATAAAGAAACGTGGATTGGGCTGGATATTGATGTCAAAGCCGAAATTTACGAAGGTTTGCTGGAGAAAAACGCGCAGGACACCAAATCGGGCGCGGGACAGTATTTCACCCCCCGCCCGCTCATCAAAGCGATGGTGGATGTTATGCAGCCGCGCCCCGGTCAAACCATCGCCGACCCTGCCGCCGGCACGGGGGGATTTTTGCTGGCGGCATTCGATTATATCCGCAAACATTACGCCCCGCTCGACCGTGACCAGCGGTATCATCTCACCCACAACGCGCTGCGCGGTTGGGAAATTGTGGATGCCACCGCCCGGCTATGTGTGATGAACCTCTATTTGCACGGCATCGGAGAAAACGGCAGCGGCAGTCCCATCACTGTGGGCGATAGCCTCATCGCCGACCCCGGCGAGCGTTTCGATATGGTGTTGACCAATCCGCCCTTCGGCAAAAAAAGCAGTGTCACCTACGTTTCGGGGGATGGCGAAAAGAAAACGCAGTCGCAAAACATCGCCCGCGATGATTTTTGGGCAACCACCAGCAACAAACAATTGAATTTTGTGCAGCACATCAAAACCCTGCTGAAAGTGGACGGCGGCAAAGCGGCGGTCGTTGTGCCGGATAACGTGCTTTTTGAAGGGGGCGCGGGCGAAACCATTCGCCGCAAATTATTGCACAATACCGATGTTCACACCCTGCTCCGTTTGCCGACCGGCATATTTTACGCGCAGGGCGTCAAAGCCAACGTCCTCTTTTTCGACGCCAAACCGGCAAGTGAAACGCCGTGGACAAAAGAACTGTGGATTTACGACCTGCGCACCAATATGCATTTCACGCTCAAACAAACCCCGCTCACCCGCGCCCATCTGGATGAATTTGTCGCCTGTTTCAATCCCGATAATCGCTATGAGCGGCAGCCGACATGGAGCGAAGAAAATCCGGAGGGACGCTGGCGCAAATTCACTTACGATGAACTTATGGCGCGGGATAAAGTCAGTCTGGATATTTTCTGGCTGCGAGATGAAAGTCTGGAAGACACCGCCAACCTGCCCGCACCGGATGTCATCGCCGCGGAAATTGTGGAAGACTTGCAATCCGCGCTGGAGCAATTCGCGGAAATCGCCGCTGATTTGGGGGAGGATGATTGATAGAAATGAAAACCATCGCGCCCCCTTTGACCGAAGCGGATTTATTTTGGCTGCAACAGCGATTAAAGTAGTAGCGTTTCCATCCATACTGAACAGCGGCTGTTGGGGCTGGTGACTCCGGAGGAGGTTTCCCAATGCAAACACACGCAGAATACACTTTACCCGGCGGGCAGATTATCCGCATTGGGCAGGGCGATTTGACCGCCGAGGCGGTGGATGCCATTGTCAACGCGGCGAATGAACGGCTTTTGCACGGTGGAGGTGTCGCCGGAGCAATTCGGCGGAAAGGCGGGCACTCAATTCAGGCGGAAAGTGACGAGTGGGTGCGCGAACACGGACGGGTTCCGACTGGCAGCGCCGCCATCACCGGCGCGGGGAAATTGCCGGCGAAATATGTCATCCACGCGGTGGGACCGGTGTGGGGCAGTGGCGATGACGAGCGCAAATTGGCGAGCGCCGTGCGCAGCGCGCTCGAACTGGCGGCGGAAAACGGCGTGCGCAGTATCGCCATACCGGGTATTTCCTCCGGCATTTTCGGTGGACCGAAAGACATCTGCGCGCGGGTCATCATCCGCGCAGCGGTGGACTATCTGCAATCCCACCCCGCCTCATCCGTGCGCGAGGTGCATTTCTGCAATATCGATGCGGAAACCGTGTCGGCATTCAAAACGCAGGCGCGCAAGATTTTCTCATCGGAAGGATAACCACTATGG
>JALVZI010000137.1:0-2364 GCA_027022125.1 Anaerolineae bacterium
AGGGGGGATACAGGGGGGATGGGGGAAGTGCTCAAAAGGCATTTATTGCCAACAAATCGTAATTTTTGTTTTTCAAATTCTCGGATGCGTAACATCAGTGAATAACATTTTTGGAGAGACAAGCATGTCAATTTTTAACAACCAACGGCTGACCAATGAGGTTTTCAAACTGGATGTTGACCGGATGCGGCGCGGGTGGTATTCCGACAAGTATTTCATCAATATCGCCGCCACGCTGAAAAAACTCGCCGCATCGAATTACCGTTTCGATGGCGATGCGTCGCGGGTGACGGATGACACGCTAAACCCGCACAATCTGCGCACCGGCGATGTGTGGGTCGAAATGCAAATTTTCAATCGCCGCCGTCCGCAAGCGGTCATCGCCGGGGTAGACAAAGCGTTGAGCATGCTGCGTCACTGCACCGGCTATTTTGATGAAAACGGCAATTTTGTGGAAACGTGGCAGAATCTGGAAGTGGAGGCGGTGCAGGATGGGGTCATCACCCGTTATGATGGCGATATTACCCGCTTGCAGCCGGTGATGAAAATTCGCGGGCGATACCGCGATATTGCCATTTTGGAAACGCCGATTTTGGGCGCGCTCACGCGGGGCAGCCGCATTGCTACCAATGTTTATAACACGCTGGTGGCGGCGCGCGGCAAACCCGTCCTTTTCTTTCCGGCGCGCTTCGACGCGCACGAAGTGCAAGCCGCCGATGGTTACGCATACGACATCGCTGTAAAACGGTTCAATCTCGATTTTGGCGGGCATGTGGCGTCTTTCGTTTCCACCGATGCGCAGGGCGACTGGTGGGGCGGTCTGGGCGGGGGAACGGTGGCACACGCGGCGATTGCCTCTTTTCTGGGCGATACCGTCGCGGCGATGCTGGCTTTCGCCGCCACGCAGGATGTGTCGGTGCCGCGGGTGGCACTGGTCGATTTTAACAACGATTCGGTGGGCACGAGTTTGGCAGTGCTCAAAGCGATGTTTGCCCGTTACCGGCAGGCAATCGAGGCGGGAGACGCGGCGGAAGCCGAAAAATACCGGCTGTTCGGTGTGCGGCTCGATACGGCGGGCAATATGCGAGACATCAGTTTGCCGCCGCTGGGCGACAAGAAACTCGATAACGGGGTCAACCCGCGGCTGGTGTGGACGGTTCGGCAGGCGATAGACCATGCATGGGAAAGTTGGCAACTCCCCGCCGAATGGCAATCGCGCGCCGCCGAATACTGCCGGACGGTGAAAATTGTGGTCAGCGGCGGATTCAATCCGACCAAAATCCGGCAGTTTGAAGATTTGGGCGTGCCCGCCGACATTTACGGTGTCGGTTCCAGCCTGATGAGCAACGATGACCATTTGGGGACAAACACCGATTTTACCGCCGATGTGGTGCGGGTGCGGCTGGAAAAAACGTGGATACCGATGGGAAAAGTCGGGCGGGTGGCGTGCGATAATCCCGATTTGCAGGCGGTGGATTTATCGCAATTGTGAGTGCCACAAAAACGCAATTACATTGACAGTAAATGGCTGTTGTGTTATGATGGGATTGGTGGGAAGTATGCACAGAAACAGAAAATGGCGCGAAAGGAGTACATAGCAACATGGCATCTCGCACGGAACAAATGGTGGCTCGCTTACGAGACTTGCAAGCCGGCACGGCTGACATCGAAGCCTCGGCGGTGGTAAGCGTTGACGGGCTGATTATGGCGTCGTCGCTGCCGCAGGATATTGAGGAAGACCGCGTATCGGCGATGTCGGCGGCAATGCTTTCGCTGGGCGAGCGTATCGCGCAGGAGTTGAGCCGCGGTTATCTCGACCAGGTGTACATTCGCGGCACAAACGGGTATGTCATTCTGATGTCGGTGGGAGAAGATGCGGTGCTCACCGTTATGGCGCGCGCCGATGCCAAATTGGGGTTGATATTCCTTGATATGCGCCGCGCTGCCGAAGATTTGGCTCGGTTGGTGTAACCCGAAAGTAAAAAAGCCACCCCGCGGGGTGGCTTTTTTGTTTGCGTTTTTGGGTTTAATTTCATGCTACCCTCAGTTTGGGATAAGATTTTCAGTCCACAGAAAGCAAAAACGTCAGGGCGGCTCGCGAGCCGCCCCTACCCCCGCTACTGTATTTCGGCTTGCGGGGGGAAATCAAATTCTCGACTGTGTAACATAAAAATCTGTGTAAATCTGTGGACTATTTTTATCTCGCTTGAACATTGTTTCGCTTATCCCAAATTCAGGTTGCTACAAGTCCAGCGGAATGAAATTGTTACCATACGCCCCCAAATTGGGACCCAATTCGGCTTCATAATCGGGGCGGAATGCCCATTCGCGGTCGCAGGCGCGGCATTTCATACATTTGGCGGG
>JALVZI010000137.1:2374-4050 GCA_027022125.1 Anaerolineae bacterium
ATTTTTTTTGGCCCGTTTCAGCTCCCAACTGAAATACGCTTGGCTCACTCCCATATCGACCGTATCCCACGGCAGCGGCTCCGAAACCTCTCGCTCGCGCAGAAAATCGTTTTGGCTCAACCCTTCGGCTTCCAGCGCGCGCTGCCACTCTTTCAGCGACACCCGCCGCATCTGCGCCAGCACACGCCCCAATCGCCGGTCGCCGCGCGCCAGCACACCTTCCACCGCCGCCCACGCCGGGCTGTCACTGCGAACCGCAATGCCCTGCGGCTGCAATCGCTGTTCCAAATAGCGCACCCGCGTTTCGATGGTTTCCACCGGCGCCATCGCCGCCCATTGAAACGCCGTTTGCGCTTTCGGCACATAAGGCGTGGCGTTGATTGCCATATTGCGCGGAAAAATTGCTTTTGCCGCCAGCGCCAATTCGGCAATTGCCGCCACATCCTCTTCCTGCTCGGTGGGTTGTCCCACCATAAAATACATTTTCAACTGCGGAAAATTATATTTCGCCGCCAATTCCACCGCGTGCAAAATCTGCCCGTCCGACTGTGGTTTGTTGATGACCTTCCGCATGCGCACCGACCCCGCTTCCGGCGCGATGGTCAGCGTTTGATTGCCGCTTTCCGCCAGCCCTTTGATGAGCGGTTCGGAAATAGGGTCAACCCGCATAGACGATGCCGTGAGCCGTGCGCCCATCGCCCGCAACTCGGTGGCGATTTCATCAATCCACGAATGGTCGCTGACGGCGGCGCTCACCAGCCCGATGCGGTCGCGGTGGGACAGCCCGTGTTTCACTGCCGCCAGCACGGTATCCAAATGAATCTCGCGCATAGGGCGATAGACATATCCCGCCAAACAAAAGCGACAGCCGCGCCCGCAACCGCGCGCAATTTCTATCAGCGTGCGGTCGCCAAACTCGGTGTGCGGGGTGTAAATTTGGGTGACGACGGGAAAATCATTCAGATTTTTCAGCCACACGCGCGCCACCGGTTCGCGGTTGACGGACGGCACATACATGCCGCCGACCTGCGCTAGCGTCGCCAGCGCCGCCGGTCGCGGTTGGTTGACGGCTTCCCACAGCGCGTCAATCAGCGGGTGAACGATGGCTTCCCCTTCGCCGATGGCAACCGCATCGAAAATATCCGCCATCGGTTCGGGGTTGGTGTACACGGCGGGTCCCCCGGCGATGATGAGCGGGTCGGCGGCGGTGCGCTCGGCGGCAAAAACGGGGATGCCCGCCTGCCGCAGCATGGCAATCACGTTAAAATAATCCAGTTCGTATGAAATGGTGAACGCGATGACCGGAAATTCCGCCAGCGGTGTTTGCGATTCCACCGAGATGAGCGGCTCGGTGGGACGGGCGAGTTGCTGAATGCCGAAAAAAACGCGCTCGCAGACCACATCCGGTTCATCGTTAAACAGCCGATAGAGGGTGTGCAGTGCCAAACTGCTCATCCCCACCCGATAGGTATTCGCATAGACCAGCGCGACGGGCAATTTGCCGCCCCAATTTTTTATGACGGCGCCTTCTTCCTGCGCCAGAATCTTTTTCAGTTTTTCGGTTGAACGGTAGTTACGTTTCATTTGCCCCAATTTTTATCGAATTTACGATAAAAATTATATGGGCGATGGGGCGTTCGGGCAAACGGGGGCAGGGGATAGAGATTGGGGGTTGG
>JALVZI010000138.1:0-2237 GCA_027022125.1 Anaerolineae bacterium
ATGTCCATTGCAACCCTCACACGAAAGACGCACCACCACCGAGTCGCCCAGCACGGTGTAGGTGGATTGATTCGGTAGTTCGATTTCTTTGCCGGGCAGACGGATGTCAAACGGTGCGGCGAAAGCGGTATCGATGACCAGTTTCCAAACTTTGCCGTTCGGGGCGGATGGCAAGCGGAAATACGCCCTTTCGAGCCGGTTGTTGAACATCAGCAGCGCGTCATTATCAGAGCGATTTTCGCCGATGACTTCCCGTCGCCCGTTGATGAGACACATCAGCGTGTGCCCGTTTTCGCCCCAATCGGGGTCGGTCAGTTCCGGCGAAAACCACTGAATATCGAGCGCGTGCCCCTGCTGCCCCACAAAAAAGTGCGAGCGGTAAAAAATGGGGTGTCGTTTGCGGAAAGAAATCATCTGCCGGGCGAAACGGTACACTTCGCCGTGTTTCTGTTTGAACGTCCAATTGAGCCAACTAATTTCGTTATCCTGCGCATAAGCGTTATTGTTGCCCTGCTGCGTCCGCCGAAACTCATCACCGGCGAGAATCATCGGCACGCCCTGCGACAGCATCAGGGTGGCGAAAAAGTTTTTGATGCGCCGCACACGCCGCTGTTCGACGGGCGCCCGGTCGGTGGGTCCTTCCACGCCCAAATTATCGCTGAAATTATTGTTGTCGCCATCCTGATTGTTTTCCCCATTTGCCAGATTGTGTTTTTGGCTGTAACTGACCAAATCGTTCAGGGTGAATCCATCGTGAGAGGTGATGAAATTGATGCTGTGGCACGGCGTGCGCCCGTCATCCAAATAGAGGTCGCTGCTGCCCGCCAACCGAGTCGCCAGCGCACCGACCATACCCGCATCGCCGCGCCAGTAGCGCCGAATATCGTCTCGGTAGCGCCCGTTCCATTCCGCCCAGCGTCTGCCCGGAAATGAACCAACCTGATACGCGCCCGCCGCGTCCCACGCCTCGGCGATGATTTTTGTGTTGCGCAGCACCGGGTCTTCGGCAATCCGCTCGACGATGGGTGGATTTTCCAGCATGTTGCCGAACCGGTCGCGCCCCAGCACCGACGCTAAATCGAAACGGAAGCCGTCCACATGCATTTCAACCACCCAATAGCGCAGCGAATCGAGAATCAAATCGCGCACGACGGGATGATTGCAATTGACGGTGTTCCCCGTGCCGGAGAAATTTTTGTAATAGCGCCGGTCATCTTCCAGCAGATAGTAAATTTGATTGTCAATCCCTTTAAATGAAAAAACGGGACCCAGATGGTTGCCTTCGGCGGTGTGATTGTAAACCACATCCAAAATCACTTCGATGCCCGCTTTGTGCAGTTCGCGCACCATCCATTTGAATTCGTAAATTTGCTGTCCCAACTCGGTGCGGCTGCTGTAACCCGCTTCCACCGCGAAAAAGTTGACGGGATTGTATCCCCAATAGTTGCTCAACCGCTCGCCGGTGACGGGATTTTCGTGCCCGAACAGCCCGCGGTCGAACGATTGCACGGGGAGCAATTCCACCGCAGTGACGCCCAATTCCTGCAAATACGGAATTTTCTCCACCAGTCCGGCATACGTGCCGGGGTGTTTCACCCCCGCCGATGAATGTGCGGTGAATCCTTTGACGTGCATTTCATAAATGATGGTGTGCCGCAGGGGGCGGTTGAGCGGCTGGTCGCCCTCCCAATCGAAAAAACCCGAATCGACGATACATTTGGGCATACAGCCGAAATGACCCGGCTGATGGTGGGTCAATCCCGCCTGCTCGCAATCGCTGTTGAATGTGCCGGACAGCGCGCGGGCATACGGGTCGAGCAGCCCCACCCCGGAGTCGAAACGGTGTCCGTTTTCCGGTTGGCGGGGTCCGTCCATCCGATACAGGTAGAGTTGCCCCTCGCCGACGCCGTACACATCCACATGCCAAATATCGCCGATGCGGTTGCGGTGCGGGTCGAGTTCGATTTCGTGTGCGGGTGTGTCGTCGTCGGGACGGTCGAACAGCATCAGCCACACGCGGGTGGCGTGCCGGCTGAAAACCGAAAAACGGACATGTCTATCGTGAATGGTCGCGCCCAGCGGCAACGGGCTGCCGGGCATGGCGATGATGGTTTCTGGTTTCATAGTTCTGGTTTCTGGTTCAAGGTTCAAAGCTGATTGACTGACAAATTTTTTTCTGACACCGGTTTTGCGGATTATCTTCGATTATGTTATGGCAAATCTCGGTTTGATAAAAA
>JALVZI010000138.1:2247-4036 GCA_027022125.1 Anaerolineae bacterium
CCCGCTTTCGCGGGAATGACATGCGCTTCTTTTTCGATTATATATCTCGGGGTATATCGCATTTATAGGTTTTTTGAGTTTTGTCAGTCAATCAGGGTTCAAAGTTCAAGGTTCAAGGTTGCAGTCAGTTTTCAGTTATCAGTTGTCAGTTGTCAGTCCCAAGTTCAAAGTTTCAAGTCCAAAGTCGGGTGGCGGTCAGTGGTCAGTTTTTAGTCGTCAGTTTTCAGTTTAAAGTTGCAAGGTAACATTCGCTATTCACGTTTCATGCATCACGCATCACGCATCACGTTTCACGCATCACGCTTCAACGATTCAGCGAATCACCAATCACCAATTAACCAATCACGCATCACGTTTCACGTTTCACGCATCACGTTCATTTTATGCATTATTCATTGCTCATTACTCATTGCTCATTATTCATTGCTCATTGCTCATTAATCATTGCCAAAGCACGGGGACGGTAAATGCCGGTGGTGTCCCAATCTACCACATGGATGAACTCCGCACGGGCTTCGGCATCGCGGTGCAGCGCGAGCAAAATTCGCCCCAGATGGAATCGCGCCGCCACATCATCCGGCGACAGTGCCACCGCCCGGCGCACATCGGTTTCCGCGCCGCCGATGTCGCCCGTCTGAAATTTCGCCCAGCCGAGCAAATCGAGCGCGTGCGGGTCGTCGGGCAACAATGCCGCCAGCCGTTCCGCCGCGGGCAACCCGTCTTCCGCCACCCGATAACCGTGCTGCACATGAAATTCTACCAGCAAACGCAGATAATCGGTATTTTTGGGGTCTGCCTGCACCACCGATTGATACCACGCCGCCGCAGAAGGATAATCGCCCAGTTGCACCAGCGTTTCCGCCGTTTCGATTGCCACGCCGATATTTTTGGGGTCGGCATCCATCGCCGCCAAAAATTCGTCCAGCGCGGCAGACGGTAGCCCCTTTCGGCGCAGATACAACCCGCGAAAATACGAAACCAGCGTCAGCGACGGGTCGAGCGTTTGCGCCCGCCGGAACGATTCCAGCGCAGGCAAATCGAGCATCGTTTGCGCCCGCCCCAAAAACGCCCACCATTCCGCGCGGTCGGGGTCAGAGTGCACCGCCGCCGACAGCGCGGCGTGTGCCAATTCCCATTCATTCAGTTGGATGAAGGCAATGCCCGCCGTGCCCGCTACCGCATCGGGCGGCACGCCATCCAGCGCCGCCAGCAGATAATCCCGTTTCGGCGAATCGGGGAGCGCAGACAGCCGCGCCAGCCCCGCCGACGGGTCATCCGCCAGCGCCAGCCCGGCGAGATACCACGCCGCCTGCGGGTTGCCAGCCGCCGCCGAAAACGCTGCACGGGCATCGGCGTAATTTTGCGTTTGCAGAAAACCGCGCCCCAGCAACACCTGCGCCGCCGCGCCGCCGCCGAATGCCACCGCCGTGTGCGCATCATTTCGGGCAGAAGCCGCATCTCTCAATTGCAGATATGCCTCCGCGCGCCCCAGCAGCGCCGGCACAGATTGCGGGTCGGTTGCCAGCGCGGTGGAAAACGCGCGCGCGGCTTCATCCCAGCGGTGCTGGCGCAGGTAAATTTCGCCCATCTTCTGCGGGAAAATCGCCACAGTGGGCTGGGCGGTCATCTGCTGCCGCAAAATTTCCAGCGCGGCGGAAAACTCGCGGCGGGCGATATGCGCCTCCGCCGCCGTCAGCGGGTCGGGGGTGGGGGTAGTCGGCGCGGCGGCAGCGCAGGCGGTCAGCAAAATTGCCGCCAGCAGCGCCAGCGCGCGGGTTGTCCATCGGGT
>JALVZI010000139.1 GCA_027022125.1 Anaerolineae bacterium
GCCCTCCTTCTTTCGAGCAAAATCAAACGGGGGAAAGTATAGCACGAAGGGGGGGAAAGGACAAAACCATAAATTGTCGGCGCGTTTGACTTTTGATTTCGGGATGTTATCATTGAGGTTGGTGTTTATCATTCGCCATTCGCTTATTCGCCTATTCGCTCATTCGTCCATTGGAGCAATTATGACACAATATGAATCGTGGGGACGGTATTTCAATTTCTCCCAACAAATTCGCCGCGCGACATGGCAATCGGAAATGGATGCGCTGGTGCGCGAGTTGCCCGCGCCTTTTTTGCCATACGGACTGGGTCGCAGTTATGGCGACAGTTGTTTGATTGACGGCGGCACACTGCTGGATATGCGCCCGCTGAACCATTTTCTGGCTTTCGATGCTGAAAACGGTATTTTGCGCTGCGAAGCGGGCGTTTCGCTGGCAGAAATTTTGCAGTTGATTGTGCCGCACGGCTGGTTTCTGTCGGTCACGCCGGGTACAAAATTTGTCACCGTCGGCGGGGCAATTGCCAACGATGTGCACGGCAAAAATCACGGGCACGCGGGCACATTCGGTATGTATGTCACCCGTTTTGAACTTCTCCGCTCTGATGGCACGCGCATGGTCTGTTCGCCCACCGAAAACGCCGAGTGGTATCGTGCCACCATCGGCGGGTTGGGGCTGACGGGTGTTATTCTGTGGGCGGAAATGAAACTCAAAAAAATCGAAAGCCCGTTTATTGATGAGGAAATCATCAAATTTAAAAATTTGGATGAATTTTTTGAAATTGCCCGCGAATCGGAAGAAGGTTACGAGCACACCGTCAGTTGGATTGACTGTTTCGCGCACGGCGATTCGCTGGGGAAGGGCGTGTTCATGCGCGGCAACAACGCCGCCGCCCCCACCGAGTACCGTTTTCAACCGGCGGGCGGTCAGCGGCTCACCGTGCCGTTCACCGCGCCGAATTTTATGCTGAACAATTTTACCATGCGGGCATTCAATATTTTATATTACGAGAAAAATCTGCGGAAGGTGGTGCGCGGGTTGGTTCATTATGAACCGTTTTTCTACCCGCTGGACGCTGTCGGGCAGTGGAATCGCATTTACGGCAAACGCGGATTTATGCAATATCAGTGTATCGTGCCGTATGATGACAATTATCGCGCCATCCGCGCCATCATCGAAAAAATTGCCACGTCCGGGTTGACCCCGTTTTTAAACGTGCTGAAAACGTTTGGCGACAAGAAATCGCCGGGGATGCTTTCTTTCCCGCGAAAGGGGGTCACGCTGGCAATTGATTTTCCGAATCAGGGGCAAGCCACGCTCGACCTGCTGACTGAGATTGACCGTATGGTGCTCGACAGTGGCGGGGTGGCGGGCTATCCTGCCAAAGATTCGCGCATGTCCGGCGAGTTCTTCCGCACCTTTTTTCCGCAGTGGGAAGAATTCCGGCAGTATGTTGACCCGAAAATCTCATCAAGCCTGTGGCAGCGGGTGATGGGGAGTAGCGAGTGACGAATAGCGAATGACGAATGACAAATGACAGAGGACAAACTCATGAAAAAAACAACCATTGCCGCCGGTGCAATTTCGGCGATTGCCGCCGCGCTGGCGATTCTTGCCAAATCGAAAGAGAAAACCGTTGAACGGAATACCCTGCGCGCGGCGCGATTCCGCCAGCCGCGGCGCGTGCTGATTGTGGGCGCAACATCGGCAATAGCGCAGGAAGCGGCGAAAGAATTTGCCGCCGACGGCGATAAACTTTTTCTGGTGGCGCGCAACGCCGACAAATTGCAGGTGGTCGCCAACGATTTGAGCGTGCGTGGCGCGGCGCAGATGGAAACAGCGGTGCTGGATGTGAACGACACCGACCGTCACGCCGAAGTGCTGGCGCGCGCTGCCGACTCGCTGGGGGGGCTGGATGTGGCGCTCATCGCGCACGGTACGCTCAGCGACCAACCGGCGTGCGAGAAAGATGTGTCGCTGACGCTGCGCGAAATGCAGACCAACTTTTTGAGCGTGGTTTCGCTGCTCACCCTGCTGGCGAATCGGTTTGAGGCGCAGCGGCACGGCACAATTGCGGTCATCTCGTCTGTGGCGGGCGACCGCGGTCGCAAGAGCAATTATGTGTATGGCGCGGCAAAAGCGGGCGTCACCGCGTTTCTGTCGGGCTTGCGCGGGCGGCTCGATGCGGCGGGAGTGCGGGTCATCACCATTAAACCGGGCATGGTTGATACCCCGATGACGGCGCATCTGGAAAAAGGCGCGCTGTTCGCCTCGGCGGAGGCGGTGGGCAAAGGGGTGTATCGCGCCATCGTCTCGGGGCAGGAAGTGGTTTATTTGCCGTGGTTCTGGTGGGTCATTATGACCGTGCTGCGTCACGTGCCGGAATCTATTTTCAAGAAGTTGAGTTTTTAACCGATGTTACGCAGCCGGGGATTTGATTTTCCCCGGGAAGCAAAATTTGTGGCTGAATTTCAGTTACACAAAAAATTTAACAAGTTCCATTTGTAAATTCGCCCATTTGTCCCATTTTCGGGTATAATGGGCGCTGATTTTTAATGAGCGAATCTGCGAATGATAAATTACGAATAGCGAGTTACAAATGCACTTGTGTGACTTTGGACTTGAAACTTGAAACTGATTGCAACTCTGCCACCCTGCAACCTTGAAACCTGAAACCTTGAACTTTGAACCAAAAACTAACCACCATGCAACCCATTCCCCAAAAAATTGCCGCCGAGTTAAATCTGCGCCCGGCGCAGGTTGAACTCACCATCGCGCTGTTTGATGATGACAACACCCTGCCGTTTATTGCCCGCTATCGAAAAGAAGCGACCGGCGGGCTGGATGAAGAGCAACTGCGGCAGATAAAAGACCGTCTGACCGCCCTGCGGAAACTTGCGGAACGCCGCGAAACCATCCTGAAAACCATCGCCGAGCAGGGCAAATTGACCCCCGAACTGCAATCGAAAATCGAAGCGGCAGAGACGATGCAGGCGCTGGAAGACTTGTATCTGCCATACCGACCCAAACGCCGCACCCGTGCCACCATTGCCCGCGAGCGCGGGCTGGAACCGCTGGCGCAGGCGATTCTCTCCCGGCAGGATGAACCGGCGGCAGATGTGACCGCGCTTGCCGCCGGGTTTCTATCGGAGGACGTGCCCGACCCCGATGCCGCGCTCGCCGGTGCGCGCGACATCATCGCCGAAACGGTGGCAGAGCACGCCGAAACCCGCGCCGCCGTGCGCGGATATACCAATGCCACCGCGTATCTGCGGGTGAGCGCCACCAAACACGCCGCCGAAAAAGACCCGCGCAGAATATACGAGATGTATTACGATTACCGCGAACCGCTCTATCTCATCCCGCCGCACCGACTGCTCGCCATCAATCGCGGCGAGCGCGACGGCGTGCTGTCGGTGAAATTGGAATTGGAAACCGAAACCGCCATCGGCAAAATTGAAAGCCGGTTCATCACCCATAAAAACGGCGCGTTTGCCGAGCAGTTGAAACTTGCCATCGCCGACGCATACAAGCGGCTGCTCGCCCCGTCCATCGAGCGGGAAGTGCGCCAACTTCATTCCGCCGAAGCGGACGAGCACGCCATCAGAAATTTCAGTGTCAACCTGAAAAATCTGCTGATGCAGCCGCCCGTCAAAGGGAAGGTGACGCTGGGCATTGACCCCGGCTATCGCACCGGTTGCAAAGTAGCGGCGGTGGATGCCACCGGAAAATTTCTCGCCGGGGCGACTATTTACCCGCACCCGCCGAAAAAACAGTGGGCGGCGGCGAAAGAAATTCTGAAAAAGATGATGGCGCAAACCGGTGCGGAAGTGCTGGCAATCGGCAACGGCACTGCCAGCCGAGAGACCGAGCAACTCGCCGCGGAAGTCATCAAAGAAACGGGGCGTGGCGCGTATGTGATGGTCAGCGAAGCGGGGGCATCGGTCTATTCCGCGTCGCCGCTGGCGCGGCAGGAATTTCCCGATTTGGATGTGAGTATGCGCGGCGCGGTGTCCATCG
>JALVZI010000140.1 GCA_027022125.1 Anaerolineae bacterium
AAACAGTGGATTCCCGCTTTCGCGGGAATGACATACGTTTCCTTTTTCGACCATATACCACAGGATAACACGGTCTTCGAGTTTTGTCAGTCAATCAGGGTTCAAGGTTCAAGGTTGCAAAATCACGTTTCACGCCTCACGCCGTCAGCGGTCAGCAAATCACCAATCACCAATTAACCAATCACGCATCACGTTTCACGCATCATTTTTCACTATTTGCCCATTCGCAGATTCGCCCATTCGCCCATTCGCTCGCCCATTCGCTATTCGAGAAAAGTTACATCAAATTTTGAAAAACCGGGCGAATGCGCTATAATCTGCCCTGCAATGCGGGGTGTAGCTCAGCCCGGTTAGAGCGCTGCGTTTGGGGCGCAGAGGTCGTTGGTTCGAATCCAATCACCCCGACCACCACCGCGCGGGCGTAGTTCAATGGTAGAACATCAGCCTTCCAAGCTGAATATACGGGTTCGATCCCCGTCGCCCGCTCTATTCTGTTTTTGGGACCCTTAGCTCAGCGGTTAGAGCAACCGGCTCATAACCGGTTGGTCGTTGGTTCGAATCCAACAGGGTCCACTGCAAAAACCCTCCACCGCCGCGCCGTCCACACGGTTCAGCATCTCCGCCAACCGTGTGGACGTATATTATCATTCACATTATTTCATTTTAATAAATTAAATCGATATGGTATAATTGTAGGTGTTCATATAAAAACCTATCCAGCCCTGAGGGATCCTATGAAAATACGAGTTAGTGTACTTGCGGATTATGCCAGCATTAGTGAAGGGAATAAATTAAATATATTAGGTATTTTCGCAAATGTAATGAGCCCTTCTGAACCAATTGTTCATCCCCAAATGAAAGTTGTAACCCAATACGAGTTTGACCCTAGTGAATCAGGGGAAAAGAAAGTAAAAATTGTGCTGGTTGATGTTGACGGGAAAGAAATGTTTTCTATCAATGGGACAATAAACGTTCCTCACTCATCTAATAATGAACCTGTGATAGTCAACCAAATCCTAAATTTAAATAACATAACCTTCCCAAGATTCGGCGATTATGAATTTAAGATACTCATTAACAATAGATTAGAGAACACCATCCCTCTTAAGGTTATGAGCACGAGTTCCACCAAACCCACTTCGTAACAAAATGAACGATGCCGAAAAACTATTAACTCGAATGCGTGCAACAAAATCCGGATGGAAAGCAAAAGATTTGCATAAACTCTATCTGGGATTTGGCTTCAACTACCGTGAAGGGGGAAAACATATCTTTTATGCCCACCCACAACATCCTGAACTATACACAACCGTCACTCGAAGCAGAACTCTTGCAAAAGGGTATATAACAACAGCCATAAAACTGATTGACCAATTAAAGATGTTAGAAGGCAAAGAATGACCGACAAAAAAAGCCTACAAATACCTAACTATGTAACTGTTATTGAATACCAGCAGACAACGGATGGTAAACATTGTTATGTCGCTTTTCATCCGGAACTGCCAACTTGTATTAGCCAAGGAAATTCACCCGCTGAAGCGGAAGAGAACTTGAAAGAAGCGACCATGCTAGCAATTGAACACTTGGTCACTAATAATTTACCCATTCCAGAACCACAATCACTGTATAATATCTCTATTACAGACGAGAACCCCTCAACTGGATTTGAAGCAGTCTCACAGAGATCAACCAAACATAAAAATATGCAAGAAATTGACGCTCCCGCATATTCTATGAGCTGAATACATATTCTGCTTCACACCATCACCTCACATAGAATCCATCAGCACAATCTGTTCCGATGGGTGCATACCCATCCGCCCGCGCCACAGACGCGCCAGCGGTTTTTTGGCATCCAACTCCACCGAGACAATTTCCGCCGCGTCGGCGGGGGTTACACGCCCATACCAGTTTCCCGCGGGGCAACAAATCAAATTACCGGCAAACCGATGCTGCCCCACGTGACTGCTGGTGTGCAATTCCACCGCCCCACGCCGCCCCGATGCCGCCAGTGCCGCATCGAGCGCCGCCAGCACCGCCGGACCCAACTCGCCGCAGCGACCATCGCGCGAAGCGTGCCCGCACACCAGCCACACCGGTTTTTCCAGCAAAACCCATTCCAGCCCGGCATCAGATTCGCCCTGCAATACCCGAATGAACGCCGGAATATCCGCCTCCGTCAATCCGATGAACTTGCGATTTTCCGGAAAAAGCATCACATCGTACCCATCGCCGCGCGATGGCGCGTCGCAGGCGGTAATTTTGGCAAAACCGGGTACGGTATCAGATTTGACCGCCCGGCTCAACGCCGCGATAAACGGGTCGTCGGCTTCAATTTTCGGTTTCCACTGATGATGCCCCGTGCAAACGACCACGTGCCGGTCGTAAAATTTCACCGTGCCGGGCAACGGCGATTCCATATCAAGCATTTCGTGTTCCATACTACCCCCTTCCAAAAAACTGACACCGACATTATACCGCCCTCAATTTTTACAGCAAATTTTTTAAAAAATTGGACGTTTGGCACAATTGTGGTAAAATACGCGCCAATTGTTAACCGATTTTTCGTTCGAGGAGATACATTTTGGACTTGAAACGTGTGGTTTTAATCCATCCCGGCAGAGAAGGAAAGATTTTCGGCAAAGCGCCGTCGCCATCATACACCCTGATGCGGCTGGCGTCGCTGGTGCCGGATGAGATAGAAGTAGAAATTTGGGAAGAGAATTTGGGTTCGCTCGATGCCCGCATTCGCAATGAGTTGGGTCCCACCGATTTGGTGGGCATCACTTCCAAAACGCTGGCAATTGAATCGGCGGAAAAGTTTGCCCGACTGGCACACGAGGCGGGCGTGAAAGTGGTGGCAGTCGGCGGGGCACACGCCACGCTGATGCCGGAAGATGTGGCGCGCTGGGCAGATGTGGTTTTCACCGGCGAAGCGTATTTCACCTGGCCCCAACTCATTCAGGATTTTATGAATGATACCGTCAAACCCCACTATAACGATACCGAATGGGCGGATTTGGCGGGTGTCGCCCGTTTGACCGACCGCGTGCTGAAAATGGTGGATGAAAATCGGCATTATTGGACGCCGCTGCTGGAAGTGACGCGCGGTTGCCCGCGAAACTGTTCGTTCTGCACAGCGATTCGAGTGAGCGGGCAGAAGATGCGCTTTCGCCCGGTGGAAGAAATTGTGGAAGAGATTGAACGCCGAAAAATTAACCGCTTTTTCCTGACCGATGACAATTTTGGGCTGGCATTCCGGCTCGACCCGGCGTATATTGAAAAACTCTTTCTGGCGCTGGCAAAACTCCCCCTGCGCGGGTGGACAACTCAAGCCGAAATGATGGTCGCCGAATATCCCGACCTGCTCGAATTAGCGCGAAAAGCGCATCTCGACAAATTTTTCATCGGGTTCGAGTCGGTCAATCCCAAAAACCGCCGCGAATTGGGCGGCAAAAGCAAAGGGCTGACCGAGCAATATAAACGCGCCATCCGAAAAATACACGAACACGGCATTGGCGTGGTGGGGCTGTTTGTGTATGGATTCGATGAAGACACACCCGAAACAATGTGGGAAACGTGGCGGTTTGCCCGCGATGCGGGGCTGGATAGTATGAGCCAAACGATTCTCACGCCGTATCCCGGCACGCCATTCCGCGCCCAACTCATCCGCGAAAACCGACTCATCCCCGATATTCCGTGGCGGCTGTATGACACAGCGCACATCACATACTACCCGAAACAGATGTCGGTGGAAGAGTTTGCCCGCGAATATGATAAAATCTGCAAAACCGTGTACCATCCGGTGCGAATTGCCCAGCGCGGATTGCGCTCGCTGGCACGGGTTTCAAAATACTCTATTTCAATGATTCCGCGCAAAACATTCAGCAGTTTCAGCACCGATTTCGGCTATCGCAAAACTTTTGAATGGCGATATGTAACCTGAATGAGTCGTGTAACTTTAAATTGTGGTTGGCGGATTTGCCCCCTTCCCCTAACCC
>JALVZI010000141.1:0-7640 GCA_027022125.1 Anaerolineae bacterium
GCACAGAGACGTGGAGAATTTAAAAATTTTTTTTTTTTTTTTCAAAATTTCATCAAAAATTACGAATTCTGCTATATAGTCGGCTCTCAAACCTTTTTTTTATCTGTTTCTCTGCGCCTCTGTGGTTTAATTTTTTCACGGGCAACAACCCGACAATTAAGGTTGGACGATGCACTACCTTGCAACCTTGAACCTTGAACTTTGAACCAACTGCTGACTTTGGACTTGAAACCCTGAAACTTGAGACTAACGAAGGATGACAATGCAGCAAACGAACAAAAAAAACCTGATAATTCTGTTTGTCACGCTGGTGGTGATGATGCTCGGTTTCGGTATCATCATCCCCATTTTACCTTTTTATGTGGAATCAATGGGCGCCAGCGGGCGCGATTTGGGCTTGCTGATGGCGATTTTCGCGCTGATGCAGTTGATTTTCGCGCCGATTTGGGGCAGTCTGTCCGACAAAATCGGGCGCAAACCGGTGCTGTTGGTCGGCATTTTTGGGAACGGATTGGCGCTGTTGCTAATGGGACTGGCAACCCAAATGTGGATGCTGTTTGCCGCGCGGGCGCTGGCGGGGATACTGTCATCGGCAACCCTGCCCACCGCGATGGCATACATCGGCGATAGCACCAGCGACAAACATCGCAGCGGCGCCATGGGCGCTATCGGCGCGGCGATGGGTGTGGGGATGGTGCTCGGTCCCGGCATTGGCGGCTGGCTGGCGGAAATGGCGCTGTCGTACCCGTTCTATCTGGCGGCGGCGCTGTCGGGCATTGTGCTGTTTTTCGTGTGGTTTATGCTCCCCGAATCGCTGGCGATGGAACACCGCACTGCGGCGGACGGCAAAGTGAAAGGTGTCGATTTCGGCGCGATGTGGCGGGCGCTGTTCGGTCCGCTGGGATTTTTGATGTTTATGTCATTTCTGGTCAGTTTCGGCATGACCAGTTTCGAGGGGATTTTCGGGCTGTATGCGCTGGAACGCTATGGGTACGGACCGAGTCAGGTGGGAATGATTCTGATGGTGGTCGGAATCACTTCGGCGATTGTGCAGGGCGGTTTTACCGGACGGTTGACCAAACGCTGGGGTGAAACGCGGGTGATGCAAGGTGCACTGTTGGTCAGCGCGGTGGGTTTCGCGGTGATGCTGCTGGCAAAAACCCTGCCGATGGTGATGCTCACGACCTCATTTTTCGTGCTGGGAAATGCGCTGCTGCGCCCGGTGCTGGCTTCGATGATTTCGCAGCGCAGTACCCGTACCGAGCAGGGTATTGCGCTGGGGTTGCACAACTCGTTTATGAGTTTGGGGCGAATTGTGGGTCCCACATGGTCGGGATTTGTGTTCGATGTGAACATTCTTTTCCCGTATATGAGCGGCGCGGTGGTGATGAGCATCGGCACGCTGCTGACGATGGTTTGGGCGGCGCGTGGCGGCGGGAAAAAACCAGCCGAGCAGGAGACGGCAACCATCGTTGCCGCAGAATAGCGATTGAATCGTCGAGGCGAGACCGATTGGTCTCGCCTCATTTGTTGTAGGGTAATGTTACTCCTACATCTGGCTGGCATATGAAGTTGCAGTCGTAATTGTACCCAAAATCGCCGCGGATGCCAAACGATAATCACAAAATTACAGCAATTTTTCCACTTCGATGAGCACGTTCGATAGCACGGTTTCCAGCGTGCCATCGGCGGTTGCGCCTGCTGCCGGCACGTGTCCTCCGCCGCCAAATTTGGCGGCAATTTGATTCACCGGCACGGAACCATTGCTCCGCAGGCTGATTTTCACCCGTCGGCGCGGCAGTTCCACCAAAAATACCGACACATCCACCCCTTTGATTTTTTGCGATAACCCGCTGAAACTGTCCAAATCCGATGATGCGACCCCGAACCGTTCCAAAACTTCCAGCGTGAGCATACTGTATGCCGTGCGCCCGCCGTGTGTCAGCGCGATATTTTGCAGGGTGTATCCTTCCAACTTTACCCGCCCCAGCGAATTTTGCTCGTAAAGTTGGTTGTAAATTTTGGCGGGTTGCGCCCCGGCTTCCAGCAGTTTGGCGGTGATGCGGTGGGTGCGGGCATCGGTGCTGGAAAAACGGAAATTGCCCGTATCGGTGACGATGGCGGTGTACAGCGCCACTGCCATTTTCGGCGAAATTTCACCGCCCATCGCTTCCACCAGTTCCACAATCAACTCGCCGGTGGCGGCGGCGGTGGGGTCAACCACTGCCACATCGGTGTATTTCACACTGTTGGGATGATGGTCAATGCACAGCGACGGTTTGTGTGCATCGGCGAGCGCGTTTCCCACCCGCCCCAGTCGAGTCCACCCCCCCGAAGCATCTACCACAATAATGGCATTGGCATCGGCGATGGTTTGCCGGTGCGCGGTGGCGGAATACGTTTGCACCAACCCGTCGGGGTCAATGAAGGCGTAGGTGGGCGGCATCGGGTCGCTGTTTAAAATGGAAACGGTTTTTCCCAGCCGTTGCAGGTGCAGCGCCAAACCCAATTCCGAACCGAGCGCATCGCAATCGGGGTTGGTATGGGCGCTGATGATGAATCGCTGGTGTGCGTTTATGGCATCAATAATTTCAGTCCACATGGGGTAAAGCCTTTCTATTTAAATGGAAGATTCAGGTGCAATCCGGCGCGGGTCAATCCGGCGATGGTTTTCGCATCGGTGATTTCCCCGCGGTGAATCATTGCCACTGCTTCTGCCCACGGCACGGTTAGATTTTCGATGTGTTCATCAAAATCGAAATTGGTTGCACCGGGGGTCAAATCGGTGGCGAGATAAAGATGCAAAAATTCAGTGAGAATGCCGGGCGCGGTGTAAAACCCGCCCAGATATTCCCAGCGGGCGGCAGTATCGCCGGTTTCTTCCGCCAACTCACGCGGCGCGGCGACATCGGGGTTTTCGCCGGGGTTGAGTGTACCGGCGGGCAGTTCCACAATCCATTTTTGGGCGGCGGCGCGAAATTGGCGCACCAGCCGCACCTCGTTTCGCGCGGTGAAAGCGGCAATCACCACCGCGCCTTTGGTGCTGACAATCTCTCGCTGCACGGGTGTGCCATCGGCAAGCGTGGCTTCGCGCAGGCTGAAGGTGAGCATTTTCCCATCGTAAATAATTTTTTCGCTGACGGTATTTTCCGGGTTCATTGTGTGCCTTTCGTTACAACAAAAAACGCTATCAGCCGTAGCATACTGATAGCGTTCGGTTTGTCAATTTATCCCGCCATTTAGGGGACAATCAGTTTTTGCCCGATGTAAATAGTGTCGGGGTTGGAAATGCCGTTGGCGTTCATCAGGGCTTGCACGGTCACATTGAAAGAAACGGCGATGGTGTACAGCGTGTCACCGGGTTGAACGACATAAATTTGCCCGCTGCCGCCGGTGTATCCGCCGCCGGAAACCGGAATGCGAATTTTCTGCCCGACATAAATCAGCGTGGGGTCGGAAATGCCGTTATATGCCGCCAGAGTTGCCGCATCCACCCCATATTGCAGCCCGATGCGGAACAGGTTTTCGCCGGGCTGAACGATATGCACAACTTCTGAACCACTGCCGGTTGCGGGCGGCGGCGCAGCGGTCGGTGCGGAGGTGGGGGGCGCGGTCGGTGAAACAGCCCCGCCGGCGTTACCGGTGACAGCCCCGCTTGCGGTGGCGGTGGGTTTCAGTTGCAGTGGTGTCGGCGTGCCGAGAATCGGCGGCGGGGTAGCGGTTGCCACCACCGTCAGCACGGTGGGTGTCCCATCCAGCGAAGCGGGAATAGCCGTCGCGGCGCGCGAGGTGGGAGATGGCACGGGCGTTTCGGGGCGCGCGCGGGCGCAACCGGTCGCTGCCAGTGCCAGCACCGTTATGGCAATAAAAATACTGCTGTTCAAGAGTTTTTTCATTTTCTGTTTCCTCCGCAGCCAACATTCAAGATGACATAAATATCATATCATAGGGGGATTATTACGTCAAGTTGGCAGCGGGCATTCACCGCGAAAGTTTGTCAATCGCATCGGCACAGATTACAATACCGAGCGGAGACAATCCAAAAGAATGGCGGCAAAAGGAGCGATGATGCGACAAATTGCGGCAAATGTGTTCGGTTTTTCCGGATGGATGATGGGGCGAGCGTATGCCATCGTGGATGCAGATGGCATCACGCTGGTGGACACCGGATTGCAACCGGCGGCGGCGAAAATCGTGAAACAATTGGCGGTTCACGGCTATCGCCCGCCGGACA
Source organism: Anaerolineae bacterium (assembly GCA_027022125.1). Lineage (GTDB taxonomy): Bacteria > Chloroflexota > Anaerolineae > 4572-78 > 4572-78 > JANTHQ01. Next base: position 4,235 of record JALVZI010000141.1, read on the forward strand.
TCAAACGCATTTTGATAACCCACGCCCATCCCGACCATATCGGCGGGCTGCCGGAACTTGAACGGCTCAGCGGGGCGGTGGTTTATGCCTCTGCGCGGGAAAAGCCGGTGGTGGAAGGGCGCGAAAAATCGGTATATCCCCCGCGCGAAACGCTTTCGGGCATTGCCCGGTTGATGGCGCACGATGCCGAATTGCAGCCCGGCACGCCCGTTGATGCGATTATCGGCGAGGGGGATGTTATCCCCGCGCTGGGCGGATTGCGCGTTATCGAAACGCCGGGACACACTGCCGGACATTTGGCGTTTTGGCAGCCGCAGCCCCAACAGATTGAGCACCACATCCCCGCAAAAAAGAATGCGGCGCTGGAACCGGAAATTATCTGTTTTGGACATGGCAGCCCGCTGAAAAATAATGCGGCGGCAGCTCTGCAAACTTTTGCCCGACGGGTGGCAAATCCCACTGAAAAGGAGACATAACGTGCGCGAAATTTTATCGGATATTGAGCAATGGCTGGCGGATGGCAAACAGGTGGCACTGGCAACGGTGGTGAAAGTGTACGGCTCCGCGCCGCGCCCGCTCGGCTCGAAAATGGCGGTGTCGGCGGCGGGGGATATGATCGGCTCGGTGAGCGCGGGCTGTGTGGAAGGCAATGTTTTTCAGCACGCGCAGGAAGTGCTGAAAACAGGCAAACCGAAATTGATGGAATATGGCATCACTGATGAAATGGCATTCGAAGCGGTGGGCTTGCTGTGCGGCGGCAATATCGATGTGTATATCGAACCGCTGGACGCGACGCTTTTTTCCGGGCTGAAAGATGCGCTGACGGCGCAGAAACTGGTTTCGCTGGCGACGGTGCTCGACGGGGTGCAGGCGGGCGAAAAAATGCTGGTGTTTCCCGACGGGCGCACCGCGGGCGATTTGGGCGCGCTGACCGACTCGGTGCGGGCGGCTGCCATCGCGCAGATGAAAACCCAGCACACCGAACGCCGCACGTTTGAAACGGAAACCGGCACGGCGGATGTGTTCATCGAGGTGTATCCGCCGCCGCAGCGATTGATTGTCATCGGTGCGGTGCATATTGCTATGGTGCTGACAACGTTTGCCAAAGCGTTGGGTTTCCGCACCATTGTGATTGACCCCCGCGATGTGTTCGCTTCGCGCGACCGTTTTCCGCAGGTGGATGAACTGGTGGTGCAATTTCCCGCCGATGCGCTGGCGGAGATGCAACTGGATGAAGGGTGTTATGTGGTTTTTGTCAGCCATAACGCCGAATTTGACAATCCCGCGCTAAAAATTGCGCTGAACAGCCCGGCGCGGTATATCGGCGCGCTGGGGTCGCGGCGGACGCACGCCAAACGGGTGGCGGCACTGACAGAGATGGGATTGTCGGCGGCGCAGATTGCCCGCATTCACGCGCCGATTGGACTCGATTTGGGGGCAAAAGGTCCGGAGGAAATTGCGCTGTCAATTATGGCGGAAATCATCGCCGTCAAACGAATGGCGAATTACGAATAGCGAATTACGAATTGGCAAGTCAGCCGTCAGCCATTAGCAGTCAGCAATCACCAATCACCAATTAACCAATGACAAGTGATAGATGTCACAAATAAAAAGTGACGTTTGTCACTGTTTTTTATGCTCTCTGTGTGATATATTTCACAATAGAAGATAACATTTCTTGATGCCGGTATAACCGTGAAGGAGGGAAAAGTGGCGGTAGCAATAGAAAACAACAAAACTCAAACACTCGATTCGTTTTTGCCCCCGGAAATGGCATCCAAAGCCGAACTGGTGGGGCGGAAAAAAGCCGGTATGGGCTTTTGGAACACATTTGCACTGGCAATTTTGGCGGGAGCGTTCATCGGAATGGGCGCGGTGTTTGCCACCACTGTGACTGCCGGGGCGAGCGGACATCTGTCGTTCGGCGTGACCAAATTGCTGGGCGGGTTGGTTTTCAGTCTCGGACTTATTTTGGTCATCGTCGGCGGGGCAGAGTTGTTCACGGGTAATAACCTGATTGTGATGGCATGGGCGGATAGCAAAGTTTCCACCGGAAAGTTACTGCGCAATTGGGGAATTGTTTATCTGGGTAACTTTGTGGGGTCGCTGGGCACGGCACTGCTGATGCTGTACACCAAACAATTCAGTTTCGGCGGGGGGGCTATCGGACTGAATATTCTCAATATCGCCAACGGGAAAGTGCATTTGGGCTTTATGCAAGCCATTGCGCTGGGCATTATGTGTAATGCGCTGGTGTGTCTGGCAGTGTGGCTGTGTTTCAGTGCTCGCACCGTGACCGATAAAGTGATGGCGATTATTTTCCCCATCACCGCGTTTGTGGCGGCAGGGTTCGAGCACAGTGTTGCCAATATGTATTTTCTCTCCATCGGCTGGCTGGTAAAAACAAATGCTCCCGAATCATTCTGGCAAGCCATCGGAAAATCGGCGGCGGATTACACTGACATCACATGGGGGAATATCCTGCTGAAAAACCTGCTGCCGGTGACCATCGGGAATATCATCGGCGGGGCGGTGCTGGTCGGGTTGGTGTACTGGTTCATTTACGTGCGAAAAGAAATGCACCCATACGACCCGCAGGCGCATCGCCACTGAAACTAACAGCAACCGTTCTACCTCCTCACAAAATCTCCTGTCCTCCCCCAGGCAGGGGATTTTTTGTTATGAACTTGTCGAACTTTTTGTGTGACTGAATTTCAGTCACACAAAAAGTTCGACAAGTTCGGTGAGAATTGCCGCAATGACTGATGGTTAGCATTCTGTTACTATCAGGCGGCAGCGTGGGGTAATCGTTGTGTTTTCCGTTTGATTTTCTGCGGGGGGGAGTGTTATAATGAGTGTGGTTTCCCCGTGGCATTTGTGAAAACGAAAACCCGGTTGTAAAATATTCTGCTGGCGTTTTCGGTGCAACATTTGCCGAATTTGTGCGCAAAGGGGTTAAGGGGAACGGGAGCACGCGATTATGAAAAGAAAACCAATCGCGGCAATCGGATTGGCAACTGGTGCGGTGGCGCTGGAATCGGCGATGCCGACTCTGCAAAAGGTGATGCTGGTACTGAATACCGCGCTGAACACCGCCGCCAATTCGCTGTCCATTCAACTGAATAACCTGCTGGCATCACCCACTTCCGCCACATTGCTGCCCACGCTGCAACGGGTTGCCGAAAACGGCTATTACCATCTGACCGCCACCAATTTGTGGAATTATGCTATCATTCTGACCGCCGTTATTTTGGAAGGTCCCATCGCCACCATGCTCGGTGGCGTTTGGGCTTCGATGGGGCGGGTGAATTTCTGGGCGATTCTGATGGTTTCGATTGTTGCCGGGATGATGGCAGACAGTTTTTGGTATTTTCTGGGCTATTTCGGGCGCGAACAGGTGATTCAA
>JALVZI010000141.1:7650-12704 GCA_027022125.1 Anaerolineae bacterium
GGTGATGCGCACCATGCTGCCCGCGCAGTTTCTGTGGTCGCTGGGGATGACCTCTGTCGGGTTCATCGCCGCCGATTCGTTCGCCCGCATCAGCCACGATTTTCGGCACTGGGGTTGGGCACTCGGTGCAACCGTGGCGATACTGTACATCGGGCGTATCGTCTATCGCTGGCGCAAAACGGCGGTGAATGAGCAAATGGGCGAGTGAGCGAATTTGCGAATCCCTATCTCTATCTCTATCCTTCCCCCTCCTCCGCCTGCGGGTATGCCGGCACGGTGAACACACGACTGCCGCGCCCGTCGTCTGCCACAATGCGCCACGATGGCAGCCACGCCAGCGCCACCAACTGCACATTCACATCGGTGCGGCGGGGGGCGATTTCCTCTGTGGTCAGGTCGTTCAGCGCGTCTACCCACTGATTGGTGATTTCGTCAGTGGCGTCTTTCAATTCCTGTTCCAATTCGGCAATCTGTTCGGTCAGGTCGGCAATTTCCTCTTTTGTCTCTTCGATGTCCATTTTGGCTTTGGTGGTGAGCCGCCGTTTGGTGCTGGCGCGACTCAGCGCGCGGGTACTGCGCCGTCCCATAAAAAAGCCGAGCACACTCTCGCCGATGCCGATGAACTCCTCTTGTTTGCGCGCGTTATATTCCGCTTCATCGTCTGCCAACTCGCGTTGTTTGCGGCGCAAACGTTCTTCCAAACGGTCAATTTTGGTGGCATATTTCGCTTCGAGTTTGTCCACCGCTTCATCCCGCCGTTCGCGGGCGGCTTGCTGCAACCGAATTTTGAACGCACGCAGTGTTTCTCCGGGTTTTTGAACCAGTTTCAACCCGGCGTGTGCGTTCAATTTCAGCCGTTGATTGTAATATAGCCAGTCCGACAAATCTTTGCTGATGCTTTTCAACTCGCGGGCACTGTTGGCACTTTCCGGCACGGGGGCGAAAAACGGTCCCTGCTCCGCACCGACCCGCTCCGCACCGCGGGCGAGGTCTCGCAGGGTGAGCGGCACACGTTCCGCATTTGCCCAATCGGTGGCGCGGATGCTATCCGGTGCGGGCGCGAGCAGCAGCACCTCTTTTTGTTCGTCGATGCCGTGTTTGCGATTCACGAATCGCACGGTTGCCGCACCGATGAGCGCGGGTTCGTAAACCAGTTGAGTCATTTCCACATCCAGCGTTTGCCCGCTATCGTCCGCCGCCGTGCGGATGGCGGCTTGCTCGCTCTGCTCCACCGGCAAATACACCTGCTGCACCGATGGGTCGAGCGCGGGCGGTGTGGCGCTGAACCCCGGCGGCGCGGGGTCAACGGTTTTCTCCGGCGCGGCGGAAGTCGGCGCGGCAGTGGATGATACCGGGCGGGTGACGGTCGGTGCGGCGGAAAGTGATTTTTTGCGATCTGCCATCAATTGCGAAACTTGCGGACGGGTCATCGGTCCGCGCAGATAACTCATCACCCAGCGGGTGTGCACCACCACCGGACGGTCTTCGTGCACGTTATGCATCAAAAATACACGACTGCCCAACTGGCTGATGAGTTCATCGTAATTGACTTTTTCCTCGCTGCCCGCCTCGGCGATGGCGCCTTTCAACCCTTGCAGCACGCGGTCTTTATCGCGTTCCGCCTGCAATTTGCCGATAAACCACGTGCCGGCGTTGGTCAATCCTTTATAATCAATATCAATGGGATTTTGGCTGACCAGCACGCAACCCAACCCGAATGCCCGCGCCTGTTTCAGCAGTGTGAGCAGCGGGCGTTTCGATGGCGGCTCGGCGGTGGGCGGGAAAAAGCCGAAAAGTTCATCAAAATACAAAATGGCACGGAGGCTGGTTGTGCCCGGCTGGCGGCGCATCCACGTGACCATATTTTCCAGCAGCAGGGTCACAAAAAACATTCGCTCGCTGTCGGACAGATGGGCGATGTAAAAAATGCTGTGGCGCGGTTTGCCGTCGCTATTGTACATCAACCGGTCAACATCCAGCGCCTCGCCCATCAGCCAATTTTTAAAAGTGGGGGCGGCAACCAGATTGTTGAACGCCATTGCCAGTTCGAACCGGTCTTTCTGCGGGTAGAAAGTATCCACATCAAACACGCCGATTTGCCGCACGGGCGGGTTTTGGATGGACAGAATCAGTTTCGCCAAATCCAAATCCTCATTTTGCGCCCAGAAATGCTCGAAGATATTTGCCAGCAAAATGGCTTCTCGGCTGCGGATGGGGTCGGCTTTAATGCCGACCAGCCCCAGCAGCGCCATCACCGTGCCGTTGATGCGCTCGCGGACGGCTTCGGTGTGCTCGGCGAAATCGAGTCTTGGCGCGGCGAGACTGCCCAGAATGTTGATGGGAATGCCCGCATCGGAGCCGGGGGTGTAAATGTTAAATTCGCCCGATTCGGAGAGTTGGCGGATGCGGTCGGGGGTGATGCCCCAATCGGCTTGCCCGTTGCGCCACAGTTCGGCGGTGGCGGCGGCATATTCCGCGACGGTTTTCCCTTTGCGGCGCGCGTCATCGGGGTTAATCCACGGCTCAAAATCTTCGGGGCGCAGGTCGGGAAATTGCAGCAGCAAGTTGGTCATATCGCCTTTCGGGTCGATGATGATGGTGGGAACGCTGTCAATTGCCGCCTCTTCCAGCAATCCGATGCACAGCCCGGTTTTGCCGCTGCCGGTCATCCCGACGCACACGGCGTGAGTGGTCAGGTCGCGGGCATCGTAATTGACGGGAATGTCGGTGCGTTTGCCGGTTTTTAAATCGAAGGTGGAGCCGAGATAGAATGACCCCAGTCGTTCCGGTGGTGCTTGCATAAAAAACCTCCGTGATGGGTTTGCGGTATTTTCATTTCAGAGCATGGTTGTTTTGGTTGATAATCGTCTTTACCGTTGCCAGTTGTGAAGCAGGAAGCAAGAAGCAGGAAGCAAGAGAATATGTTTCCTGCTCGGTGTGCGGTGGTATATTTTGCTTTACTTCCGTAGAAACGCCCAATTTGGGCGTCTCTACCGGATGGTACAAATTATCCGTTTCTTTCCCAATCCATTGCAGTGTTTTGCGGCAATGCAAAACGTTTATCTGCTGCGAACACTGCCGGTTGAAACCGTCACGTTTCACTCATCACGCTGCACGAAGATTATTGGCAAAAGCATAGCATTTGTAAAGATGATTTGGGGGGCAATGAACGATGCCCATATCAGTATAGCACATCCAAAAAAATGGTCAAACAAAAATAGGCGCAAAATTTACCACAACGGGCGGTGTCTGCTACAATTGCAGGTGGAGTGAAACAATAACCACCCGCATCGGAAAAACCGTGAGAAAACGCGCAACATTCAATCCCAATCGATACCGAAAACTGGTTTGGTTTTTTGCCACCATTTTTGCCCACGTTATTTGGTGGGATTTGCTACTGCGCCGATTGCCGATTTTTGGCGGGATGGCGCGCGATTCCGCCACCGAGCGCTGGCGCAAGATTGCCCGCCGTTTCCGCGATGTGGCAATCGAAATGGGCGGCGTGCTCATCAAACTGGGGCAATTTCTCAGCATCCGGGTGGATGTGCTGCCGGTAGAAATTACCGGCGAATTGATGGATTTGCAGGATGAAGTTCCCCCCGCCGATTTGGAGAGCGTGCTGGCGCTCATCCACCGCGAATTTGGTCGCCCGGCGGATGAAGTGTTTATCGAGTTTAACCCCGAACCGCTGGCGGCGGCATCGCTGGCGCAGACGCACACCGCCACGCTGCAAAACGGTCAGCAGGTGGTGGTAAAAGTGCAGCGACCCGGTATTGATGTGCTGGTGGAAACCGATTTGGCGGCAATTGCACTGGCGATTCGCTGGTTGAAACTCTATCCGCGTGTGCGGCGGCGCGTCAATTTGGATTGGCTGGCGGAAGAATTCACCGCCGTTACCAGCCGCGAACTCGATTTTGTGGCGGAGGGACACAACGCCGAGCGTTTCGCCGAAGATTTTGCCGACGACCCCGCCATCTACATCCCCGAAGTGCACTGGGATTATACCACCCGCCGTGTGCTGACGATGGAAAATGTGGCGTTCATCCGTATGGCAGATTTGGCGGCAATCGAAGCGGCGGGCATTTCGCGGGCGGAAGTTGCCAAAAAATTGTACGGCACATATATGCGCCAAATTTTTGTCACCCATTTTGTGCACGCCGACCCCCATCCCGGCAATCTGTTTGTGCGCCCGCTCCCCCGTCCCGCCGATGCGGCGGACGATGACTCGACCCCCTTCCAAATTGTGTTTGTCGATTTCGGTATGGTGGCATCCATCCCCAAACGGTTGCGAAACGCGCTGCGCGATTTTGCCATCGGGGTGGGAACCCGCGATGTGGCGCGCATCATCCAATCGTACATCGAAGCGGATACCCTGCTCCCCGGGGCGGACATCAAACGGCTGGAAGAAGCGCATCAGATGGTTTTCGACCGTTTTTGGGGTGCGGGGATGAGCGAATTGCGCGATATGGCGCTCAGCGATGCGCCGTATCTGCTGGAAGAATACCGCGATTTAATTTACGAATCGCCCTTCCAGTTTCAGGTGGATATGCTGTTTGTGGTGCGCGCCGTCGGGTTGCTGTCCGGTATGGCAACCAATTTGAATCCCGATTTCGACCCGTGGACGGAGACCATCCCCTTTGCCGAAACGTTTGCCCGCGAAGAGTTACGCCGCGATTGGAGCGACTGGAAACAGCAACTCGCCGTTTTGGGGCGCGTTTCAATTGAGTTGCTGCCCAAAGTGGATAAAGTGCTCTCAAAGGCAGAACGGGGACTGCTGTCGTTTGAAACGTCTTTCGCGCCGGATGCTCGCCGCTCGCTGGGGAATATCGAGCATCAGGTGCAGCGACTCACGTGGGCGGTGGTTTCGGTGGGGATGCTGGTTTCGGGGGTGGTGTTGCGGGTCAATGAGGGTGCAGATGCGCTCAATAGCGGATTTCTGATCGCAGCGGCGATTATTTTCGTGTGGAAAGTGATGCGCTGATGCTTGCTCAAAAAGGGTTTTCGGCATAAAATACAATTTCACCCCTAAATTGTGAGGGTGGATTTTCAATTAT
>JALVZI010000142.1 GCA_027022125.1 Anaerolineae bacterium
GCCTCCGAATGACAAAGACAATTTTCAGGTTACGGAACTTTAGGCGACTTCCAGTCGCAGGTTAAAGCCACCGGCTTCTAGCCGGTGGTAGTTTACTTGCAGAACTGCGAATAGCAGATTTTATATTATCACTTTTCGCAAAAACTGCAAATAGTCTTGTCATTCGCTCATTCGCCCATTCACTCATTTGCTCATTCATCTACTCGCAGACCGGTGCGGGTGATACTATCGGCAGGGATGAGATAACGCACTTCGTGGTAAGCCTGCGGTTGCAGCGTTGCCGCCGGATTGCGGATGATGTAAAGTTGCGGGGTCGGTTTGGCGGCGTTGAGTACCACATACAGATAGAAATCCGCGCCCATCCGTTGGGCGGTGAACCACTCGTTTTGCGTCAACGAAACTTGTCCCACGCCGGCGCGGGCTTTTACTTCAATATAGCGCACGCTGCCATCGGCGGCGGTGGAACGCACATCGTAACCTAAATTTTCAGCCGCCACATCTTGCGGTTGGCGACTCTGTTGGCGCTCGTAACGCATCGTTGTTGCCATACCGATTTGTTCAATTGCCGCGTCGGTGTGCATTTCATCGGGCGGGGCAATAAGCGGGCGCACGCGCAATGCAGAGAGAAAACGGGGCGTGTTCAGCGTTAGTTGATTTTCGCGCTGCAATTGGTCTTCTAACTGTGCCATCGCTCGCCGGTAAAATTCTTTTTGTTGCTGTTTGTTGCGTATAACCAGCGTCACATCTTCACCCGCCAGTTGACGTTCCTGCAAGCGAATCAAATCGGTATCCAATGCCAAAATCAAATACCGCAGCGATTCCAATCCGTATTTGCGTTTAATGCGGGCGCGCCGCTCTCTTTCGGCAGCCAATTCCGCCTGATATGCTTCTAAACGGGGGAGCAGCCAAGCGATGCCCTGAGCCTGCAATTCGGTTGGGTCTATATCGGCAGGGGCGGGGTTATCGGCGGCGGCTAAATCCCAGATAATAGCCGGGTTGACTGCCTGCATCGGCGTTCCGTCACGCGGCGCAAAAAGGGTAAAGAGTCGCTTGCCGGCGATGTCGCCGGTGCCGTCGGTGATTTGCCCCTCAAAAAAGAGGAGTACACCGTTTTGCCGACCGTCGGGGTCAAAAAAAGTGGCGCCCTGTTGCAAGGCGGGCAGCAACGCTTGGGTAGCCCATTGCAGCACCGCTTCAAAGAGGGGATGTCCAAAAGAGATAAACTCGGCGCGCGGTTCGCGCATCGCCAGTTCTTTGTCGAAAGTTGCCAGCGGATAGCGTTTTTGCAATCTCCCGAAACGTTTTTTGAAGGTATCTTGTTCGGCGATTTCGCGGATGGGATGAGGAATGCGCTCGAGGATGAAATATCCGGGATGGCGCACGTCTCGACGGGGTTGCATGTGACCCTCTAACCGCGACCATGCTTTTTGGAAGAAGGCTTGGGTGTATTCGGGGATGAGCCGCTGTTCGCGGGCGCGGGCATTCATTTCTTGAATGCGGGTATAGTCGATGTAACGGGTTGCCAAACTTTCGCCCAGATTGGCGCGCACATTTTGCAGATATTTTTCATCCACGCGGATTTCCAGTTCGCGCAAAATGTCATCCAATGTACGGGCGTTGGCGGCGGCATCGGTGAGCAATTGCGTCAAATTCCGTCCGGGAAAAAGTTCGTCAATCACATCGAATACTTTGTCGCTCCCCAGCGCATTTCGGATTTCATTCAGTTTCTCGAACAGCCGGTTGAGCACGCGCCCTTCACGGGTATCGGCGGCAACCAAGTTGAAGATGGTTACTTCGCGGGTTTGACCGTAACGGTGAATGCGTCCCATCCGCTGTTCCAAACGGTTGGGGTTCCACGGAATATCGTAATTAACCATCAGGTGACAGAATTGCAGGTTGATACCTTCTCCGGCGGCTTCGGTTGCCACCAGCACCTGTGCCTGATTTTTGAACACGCTTTCCGCCTCGATACGGGCTTCTAACGGCATACCGCCGTGGATGGTGCAGACCGAGTACCCCCAATCGCGCATCCGCCGTTCCAAATAGTCAAGCGTATCGCGTGATTCGGTGAAGATGAGAATTTTTTCGCCGGAGTCTTGTGTTTGCAAGGCGCGCAATGCTGTTCGGAAGTGCCGCAATTTAATTTCGTCGTCACCCTCGATAACGGCGCGGGCTTGGCGCAACAGGGTTTCCAGTGTGTGGATTTCGGCTTCCAACTCGGCGCGGTTTTCGGCGACGCTGAGTGTTTCCCACAGGGCTTCTTGCTCCCAGCGCTCTTCCTCGCTCATTTCTTCCACATCGTCCATTGAAAAAGATGTGTGCGGTATGGTCATCCGCTCCCGGTTGTTGAAGGCATCGGCTTGCAGCAACATTTCTTCCAGTCGGCGTTTGCGGCGTTCCAGCGAGCGATACAGCGCATAGGTGCTAGACGCCAGTCGTCGTTGCAAAATAACCAACGCAAAGGTAATGTTGCGCCGTTTGTCGCGGCTCAGCGCTTTGTTGTACTGCTCGTTCACATAGCGGGAGAGGTCGTTATACAATTGCTTTTCCGTTGGCGATTCGACCCCCAAGTTGAAAGACATGGTGCGTACTTGGCGTGGTAGAAAAAGGGGTTTGCCGTTAAAGTCTTTTAGGTCTTCTTTCAATCGCCGGATGAAAAGGGGGTTGTCGCCACTGCGGATGGATTCATCCAACATTGCGGTGGTGGCAAATGCACCGGGTTGAAGTAAATCTAAAAAAAGACGGAAGTTTTCGGGGTCGCCGCGATGGGGGGTGGCGGTCAAAAAAAGAAGGTGCGTGCTGTTGCGCGAGAGTTGTTCCCCCAAGCGATAGCGTTTGGTTTTTTCTATCTTTTTACCGTATTTATAGGCTGCCATTTTGTGGGCTTCGTCCACAATTACCAAATCCCAATGGATGCCTGACAGCGCGTTCATCACGTCTTCTTGGCGGGCAAAATCCAGCGAGGTAATCATTTGAAATTCACTTGCCCACACATTTTCGCCAAAGCGGTTACGCATAGTTTGACGGTCTATCAGCAAAAAATGTTCTTCAAAACGCTCTTTGAGTTCGCGCCGCCACTGGTCTTTCAAATGACCCGGCGCTACAATCAGAATACGCCGCACAATGCCACGCATTTTCATCTCTTTGATGACCAATCCCGCCATAATAGTTTTGCCGGCACCCGGGTCATCGGCAATCAGAAAGCGTACTCGAGGCTGGTGCAAGATATAGCCGTATACGGCTTCAATTTGGTGGGGTAACGGGTCTACTTTGGAAATGTTCATCGCCAACAACGGGTCGTAAAGCGAGGCGTAACGGTAACGTGTGGCTTCCAGTGCCAAGAAGACATCGCGTGACGAGGCGGTAAAATGCCGATGGGTATGCACCGGTTGTAAGGCTGTTGCTTCGGCAACCGGCAGCACTTGGTCTATATGCTCTTGGCTGTGCAACAAGGCACCCACAAGACGGATATAAGTTTCGCCAAGCGGTTCTATCAAATCTATTTTTACCGGCTCGCGCCAGCGCGAACCTGCCACCACATCACCTGCTTGAACAGTTATACCTTTCATAAAATGAACCTATCTCATTTTTTTAAGGAGAACAACTTTATATGTTGAACTAAATGAAACTTTTGAAAAGTGTGTCAAAATTACAAAAATCATCGGTAATTTTTATGATGTCATGTCCGCGAAAGCGGGAATCCACTATGTTTCGCTATGGATTCCGGATATTTCCCTGCGGGAAATTCCGGAATGACATTTAAAATCCGTGAAATTTGTGAAAATTTGTGGCTTAAATGCAGTTACACAAAAAGTTTCAACCAGTTCGTTGAGAATATTCCCCGGCATCTTTCCTGCTATTTCTGTTTATTGTCTGCCATTACATTATAGCAACAAAATGCCGGAATTGCACACTTAATTTGAAATAACTCGCGCCAGAAATGCGGCGAAAAGCATTTCAATCTGCGGCAGGACGTTCAGCAGCCGGTGTCCGTCAT
>JALVZI010000143.1 GCA_027022125.1 Anaerolineae bacterium
GGCTGGAATTGGAGGTAATGTCACTGAATCCGCTGTCGCTGGAGCCTGCCCCGGAAGAGGAAGAAGACTGGGGCGAGTAGGGTAATTCAAAGGGTAAAATGAAAAATGCAGGCATGGAGCAGGAAGTAAGAAGTAAGGAGCAAAGATATATCTGTGTGGATAATAGCCGCAGTGTAGATTATTTGCTCCTTTTCCCATTCGTTGTAGTGTTTGTGCCGTGCGAACACTGCCGGTCGCCCAAACCATCACGTTTCACGCATCACGAAAATTGTTGGTAAAAGTGTGAAATTTGCAAGATGATTTCGGCGTTTATGAACCATGCCAAAATTCTAAAATGAAAGCGTGAAACCAATGACACAACCGACAATTGCAATGCTCCATTCGCGGGTGCGGGTGGAGGAGAAATTGCTCATTCAAGCCTTCGCCGAACATAATGTACCGGTGGATTTGATTGACGACCGCAAAGTTATTTTCGATTTGCAGGGCAACGGCTGGGGAAAATACGATGTGGTGCTGGAACGCTGCATCAATCATTCGCGGGCGTTGTATGCCCTACGCATTCTGAACGACTGGGGTATCCCCACGGTGAATTCATATGAAGTGGCGGCAATTTGCGGCAACAAATTGGAAACCACCTCTGCGCTGGTGCGCGACGATATCCCCGTTCCGCGCAGTAAAATCGCCTTCACGCCCGAATCGGCATTGCGAGCAATTGAGGAACTGGGTTACCCAGTGGTGCTCAAACCGGCGGTCGGCTCGTGGGGGCGATTGCTCTCAAAAATCAACGACCGAGAAGCCGCCGAAGCCGTGCTGGAACACAAACAGGTGCTCGGCACATATCATCACTCTATTTTTTACATTCAGGAATACATCCACAAACCCGCCCGCGATATTCGCTCGTTTGTGGTCGGAAATGAAACCATCGCCGCCATTTACCGCTATTCCGACCATTGGATTACCAATACCGCGCGCGGCGGTCACGCTGAAAACTGCCCCGTCACTCCCGAAATTGACCGTCTCTCGCAGGCGGCGGCGAAAGCTGTCGGTGGCGGCGTGGTGGCAATTGACCTGCTGGAAACCACCGACGGGCGATTGCTGGTCAACGAAGTGAATTACACGATGGAGTTTCGCAACAGCATCGACACCACCGGCGTGAACATCCCGTCTCGCGTGGTGGATTATGTGCTGCAAGTGGCGAAAAATCGAAAGTGAAACGTGAAAACGTGATGAGTGAAACGTGAGTTGTGGCTTGACAACCGAGCAGGAAAAATTTAGATTTTCACGCATCACGCATCACGCATCACGCATCACGCATCACGCATCACGCATCACGCATCACGCATCACGCATCACGCATCACGCATCACGCATCACGCATCACGCATCACGCATCACGCATCAATTATAAATGTTACAAAACCGAAACCTACTTCTATGGAGGAGAATTATGTCCGGCGAATTGATTAACTTTACCCGTGGCGTGCCTGCCACCGAATCCTTCCCCATTGCGGAAATGAGCGCAGCGGCAGAACGCGCCGTTCAAAAATACGGCACAACCATTTTACAGTATGGCAAATCCACCGGATTTTTGCCGCTGGTGGAATGGCTGGCAGATTGGATGGGTGTGCAACCGAATCAGGTGCTCACCGCCAACGGTTCGCTCAGCCTGATTGAATTTTTCGGTTATCATTTTATCGAACCGGGTGATACCGTTTTTGTGGAAGTGCCCACCTACGACCGCACCATCACCCTGCTGCGCCGCCATCACGCCAACATCGTCGGCATCCCACTGGATGCGGACGGGTTGGACATCGGCGCGCTGGAAGCGGCATTGCAACAGCAGGTTCCCAAATTTTTCTACCTCATCCCCGATTTTCAGAATCCGGCGGGGGCGACCTACTCACTGGAAAAACGGCAGCGGCTGGTCGAACTGGCGGAGCAGTACGGCTTTTGGCTGCTGGAAGATGCGCCATATCGCCCGTTGCGCTATCGCGGCGAAGCGCAACCTTCGCTGTTTGAGTTGAACCCGAATCGCGTGCTGCATATGCTGTCGTTCAGCAAGTTGATTGGACCCGGTCCCCGGGTCGGATTTGTGGTGGGCGATGCGGATGTCATCCGCGCGGTGGCAAAAATTGCGGAAGATACCTATATCGCGCCGTCGCTGTTGTCGCAGGGGATTGTGTATGAATATCTGAACGAAGGGCATTTGCCCGCGCAAATTGAGAAGTTGAAAGCGCTGTATGCCCCCCGCCTCGATGCGACGCTCGCCGCGCTGGACAAATATCTGCCCGACGCGCAATCCACGCGCCCTGATGGCGGCTTTTTCCTGTCCGTCACCCTGCCGGAAGGCATCACCACCGAGGCGTTGCGCCCCGTCGCCCGCGAGCAATTCGCGCTGAATCTCGCCAGCGGGCAGGCATTCTTTCCCAACGGCGGCGGCGAACGTTTCCTGCGTCTGCCATACTGCGCGCTGACCCCAGAACAGTTGGATGACGGCGTGCGGCGACTGGCGGAAGCGGTGGCGGCGCTGCGCTAGCCGCTGTTTCAGGTTTTGAGTTCAATGTTTCAAGCCCCAATTCGGGATAGAATTTTCAGTCCACAGATTCACACAGATGGACACAGATTTTCACAGAAAAATAAAAATCAGTGTAAATCTGTGTCCATCTGTGGACTATTTTTACTTCATTTGAAGACATTTCAATTGGAACGATATGGCAATGAACAATCAACCAGAAACCAGAAACCAAAAACCTAAAACCCGCGTAAGCGTGGTTGGTGGGGCGGGGTATGTGGGCGGCGAACTGCTGCGACTGCTGCTGTTTCACCCGAATGTGACCGTGCAACAGGTGACATCCGCCAGCCAAACCGGGCGATTTGTGCATACGGTGCACCCCAATTTACGCGGGCAAACCACGTTGAAATTCAGCCATCCCGATACGCTGGAAGCGTGCGATGTGCTGTTCATCGCCCAGCCGCACGGCGTTACCGGCGCGGCTATCGAAAAATACGCCGCGCTGGCGGATAAAATCATCGACACCGCCGCCGATTTTCGCCTGCGCGACGCGGCGGCATACGAGCAGTGGTACGGCGCGCCGCATCCCCATCCCCACTGGCTGGAAAAATTTGTGTACGGCTTGCCGGAACGCCATCGCGCGGAACTGCAATCGGCGCGATATGTTTCCGGCGTGGGGTGCAATGCCACCGTCACCAATCTGGGTATCGCCCCGCTCGCCGATGCGGGCTTGCTGGAAACGGTGGTCACGGAGGTGAAAGTTGGCTCGTCCGAAGCAGGCGGTCGCCCCAGCGAAAGTTCACACCACCCGGAACGGAGCGGGTCGGTGCGCTCGTTCAAACCGACGGGACACCGCCATCAAGCGGAAATTCGGCAGGAATTGGGCACGGATTTCGACCTGTATTTCTCGGTCACGGCAATCGAGATGGTGCGCGGCGCGCTGGCGACCAGCCATTGCTTTTTGAAAGAATCGCTGCCCGAAAAAGAGTTGTGGAAATTGTACCGCGCCGCATACCGCGATGAGCCGTTCATCCGGCTGGTGAAAAGTCGGGTGGGCATTCACCGCTATCCCGACCCCAAATTGCTGGCGGGAACGAACTTTTGCGACATCGGTTTTGCGGTGGACGCCGGCACGAATCGAGTGGTGGTTATTTCCGCCATCGACAATCTGATGAAAGGCGCGGCGGGGTCGGCGGTGCAGGCGATGAACCTGATGTGCGGATTCGATGAGCGCGCCGGGCTCGGTTTTCCGGGCTTGCATCCTATTTGAAACGTGAAAACGTGATGAGTGAAACGTGAGACGTGATTTGACAACCGAGCAGGAAAAATTTAGGTTTTCACGCATCACGCATCACGCATCACGCATCACGCATCACGCATCACGCATCACGCATCACGCATCACGCATCAATGAAATTCTGTGGGAGTATCTATGTTTATCCTAAAAATCGGCGGCAGTAGCGGCATCAATTACGATTTGATTGCCGATGACATCGCCGCGCTGGTGAAAAACGGCGAAAAAATGGTGGTGGTGCATGGCGGCTCGGCGCTGACCAATGAGGTGGCAGAGAAGTTGGGACATCCCCCGCAATTTGTGACCTCGGTCAGCGGGTACACCTCTCGCCGCACCGACCGCCGCACGCTGGAAATTTTTGAGATGGTCTATTGCGGGCAGATGAACAAAGGGTTGGTGGAAAAACTGCAATCGCGCGGCGTGGATGCCATCGGATTGAGTGGGCTGGACGGGCGATTGTGGGAAGGCAAGCGCAAAGCCGCCATCAAAATTGTGCAAAACGGGCGGCGGCGCGTGCTGCGCGATGATTTCACCGGCAAAGTGGAGCGGGTGAACACCGACCTGCTCGACCTGCTGCTGTCGGCGGGGTATGTGCCCGTGCTCACGCCGCCCGCCATCAGTTACGATGGCGAAGCCATCAACGTGGACGGCGACCGCGCCGCTGCCGCCACCGCCATCGCGCTCGGCGCGGAAACGCTGGTCATTCTGTCGAATGTACCGGGCTTGCTGGAAGAATTTCCCGATGAACACACGCTCATCCGCCACATTCCGGCGCAATCGCTGGACAAATTTATGGCAGTGGCGCAAGACCGGATGAAAAAGAAGGTGATGGGCGCGCAGGAAGCGCTCGCCGGGGGATTGACGCGCATCATTTTCGCTGATGGGCGGGTGGAAAACCCCGTGCGGCGCGCTTTAAATGGCGAAGGGACTGTGATAGAATGAATTTTCCTGAAATCGAATCCGCTCATTTTTCCGGCGCGGTTCCCCGCCGACCCTTCACGGTGGTGCGGGCGCAGGGGGCGCGACTGTGGACGGATGACGGACGCGAATTCATCGACTGCTCGGCGGCACACGGCTGGGCGAATGTCGGGCACAGTCACCCCGTTGTGACTGACGCCATCCGGCGGCAGGCGGAAACGCTGGTGGCGCTGCACGAAGGCGCATTCAACGACCGGCGCGCGGCGTGGATGGCGGCGCTGGCGGCGGCGCTCCCCGGCGATTTGTCGCGCATCCAACCCGCTAACTCCGGTGCGGAAGCGGTGGAAGCCGCGCTCAAAGCGGCGCGCTTTTTCACCGGACGGGCGGAAATCATCGCCGCGAAACGCGGTTTTCACGGACGCACTTTCGGCGCGTTGAGCGCAACGTGGAACAAAAAATACCGTGAGCCGTTTGAACCACTGGTTCCCGATTTTCGGCACGTGGCGTTCAACGATTTGGCGGCAATGGACGCGGCAATTTCGGACAAAACCGCCGCCGTGATTCTGGAAATTGTGCAGGGCGAAGGGGGCGTGTATATCGGCGACGCCGATTATTTCGCGGGGGTGCGCCGTCTGTGCGATGAGCGCGGCGCACTGCTGATTTTCGATGAAATTCAGACGGGAATGGGACGCACCGGCAAACTTCTCGCCACCGAACACCTGCCCATCCTGCCGGACATCATCACGCTGGGCAAAGGGCTGGGCGGCGGCATCCCGATGGGCGCGGCAGTGTGGCGCGATTCGCTGGGGACGCTGGACGCGGGCATTCACGGCAGCACGTTTGCGGGCAATCCGCTGGCGTGCGCGGCGAGTTTGGCGGTGCTGCGCGTTATGCGCGATGAACAATTACCGCAGCGTGCGGCTCGGCTGGGGGAATGGCTGATGTCGGCACTGCGGGCGATTGATTCGCCGCAAATCCGCGAAGTGCGCGGGCTGGGGTTAATGGTCGGTGTGCAATTGCGCGGGCGGGTCACGCCGGTGCTGAAAGCGCTGGCGGATGAAGGCATCTGGGCGCTGCCGGCGGGTTCGACCGTGCTGCGCCTGCTCCCGCCGCTGGTCATTTCGGAGGAAGATTTGCAAACGGTGGTGGAGAAGGTGGCGTATTGCGTGAAAACGTGATGAGTGAAACGTGAGTTGTGATTTGACAAATATCGTCTGCAATCTAGATTTTCACGCATCACGCATCACGCATCACGCATCACGCATCACGCATCACAAAACTTCTTTCACCGCGGCGATGGCGGCGTCATAATCGGGGTGTTGGGCGATTTCCGGCACATATTCCACATACCGCACAATCCCGTCGCGGTCAATCACAAACACACTGCGCTGTTCCAGCCGCAACTCTTTCACGTGCGTGCCGTATGCCTCGCCGAAATTCATATCCATATGGTCAGACAGCACCTGAATGCGGTCGATTCCGGCGGCGGCACACCAGTTTTTCTGGTTCCACGGGTGCTCGGAACTGACTGCCAGCGCCACCACTTCATCGCCGAGTTTGGCGGCTTCTTCATTGAACCGGCGCGTTTGGGCATCGCAAATGCCGGTGCTCAGATTGGGCATCACGCTGATGAGCCGCACTTTGCCCGCGCTGTCATCCAGCGTCACGGTGGACAAATCGTTTGCCACCAATTTGAAATTCGGGGCTTTATCGCCCACTTTCAGCCGCTCGCCGATAACGGTCAGCGGATTGCCTTTGAGGGTGACACCACCCAATGTTTCTTTGGTCATTTTTGTCTCCTTTTGAGTTGAAAAATCATCCGCAGGGGATTATAGACAGTCTGCCGTCAGGTGCAAAATATGAAAGTAAAATTTATCAAATTATTGGAAAGTCTGGTGGAAATTCCCAGCCCGTCACGGGAAGAACGCGCCGCATCCGAATTTTTGGCGGGGTGGATGGCGGAAAACGGTTTCCGCGCGGAAGTGGACGCCGCCGGAAACGCCGTCGGCACGCGCGGCGACGGCGAAAACGAAATCATCCTGCTGGGGCATATCGACACCTTTCCCGGCAATCCGCCCGTGCGCCGCGAAGGGGATACGCTGTTCGGGCGTGGCAGTGTGGATGCCAAAGGTCCGCTGGCGACCTTTGCCGCCGTTGCATCGCAGGTGGATATCCCCGCCGGATGGCGGCTGACGGTGGTCGGCGCGGTGGAAGAGGAATCCGCCACCAGCAAAGGGGCGCGATATATGCTGAAAGTACGCGAAAATCGCCCGCCGAAATACTGCATCATCGGCGAACCGAGCCGCTGGAACCGCATCACGCTGGGCTATAAAGGGCGATTGCTGCTGCACGCTCGATTGCGCGTGCCGTTTTCCCATTCTGCCGGCAGTGGCACACTCCCCGCCGAACAGGGGGTGGCGTTTTGGCAGACAATCGTCGCCCACTGCGAAACGGTGAACGACGGGCGCACGGGCGCGTTCAACCGGCTCGACCCGTCGCTGCGCGCCATCAACAGTGCGGATGAGGGCGCATTCGGCACGGTGGAAATGTCCATCGGCTTCCGATTGCCGGTGGATATTGACCCGCACGCGCTGGAATCCGATTTGCGCGCGCTGGCGGCATCGTTCCCCGCCGAAATTGACCTGCAATTTTCGGGGCACGAATTTGCCCACCGCGCCGAAAAATCAACACCGCTGGTGCGAGCCTTTCTGCGCGCCATCCGCGCGGCGGGGGAGAAGCCGCGATTTGTGGTGAAAACCGGCACCTCCGATATGAATGTCGTCGCGCCGGTGTGGGGATGTCCCATTTTGACATACGGACCCGGCGATTCCGCGCTTGACCATACACCGGATGAGCATATCGATTTGAATGAATATCTGCGCGCGATTGAGGTGCTGAAAACCGCACTGGAACATTTAATGGAGGAAAAATGACCGAAGCCATCCCAATCATCGAACAGCGGCGCATTGAAGCGAATCTCATCAAAGCGTTGCTGCCCGCGCTGGAAGCGGAACTCGGTGCGGAAAAAGCACGTCAATTGCTGACGGGGGTCATTGTGCAGTTGGCGCGCGAAAAAGGCGCGGAATTGCGCGTAGCCAGCAAGAGTGACTCACTCATCACGTTTGCTGAAACGTGGGAGCCGTGGCTGCGCGGCGGCACGCTCGATATGGAGGTCATTTCGCTGACCGATGACGAGTATCGTTTCGATGTGACGCGCTGCGCGTATGCCGAAATGTATCGCGAAATGGGGTTGGCGGATTTGGGGTTTACCCTCAGTTGCAACCGCGATGCCGCGCTGGTGGAAGGTTTTTCCGACCGCATCGAATTTCGGCGCACGCAGACCATTATGGAAGGCGCACCGCACTGCGATTTTCATTACCGCCGCCGGGTGAGGGAAGGGCACACAGGTTTGTAATGGGGGTCGCTGCAGCGAGCCCCTGCGTTTTTGCTTTCACTTCGATATGATAACCTTTTCACGACTCGGTAAAATATTTGTCAACACTCGCATCATATTACGTCAGTCAGAAAGTTAACAAACTTGGCATTCATCCCGACTGTGTTAAAATAGGGTTATGTTTGAACAACTGCTGAACCGGAAACCCGGTCAAACCGTTGCCTTTTTACCCCACGCCGACCCGGATGTGCTGGCGGAGACGATGGTGGCGTTTGCCAATGCCGATGGCGGCGTAATTTTGATGGGGGTTGACCTGCGCGGCAAGCCGACCGGCGCACTCACCCCCGATGATGCCGAAGCGGCGATGCGGCAGGCGTTGCCGCAATGCCGTCCGCCGGTGGTGGTTGATTGGCAGCAGGAAGAGGTTTCGGGGGGCTGGGCGGTGGTGCTGCGTGTAGCCAAAAGCCCCGAACTGCACGCCCTCACCGACGGACGGGTGCTGGTGCGCCATCGCACGCTCAACGAGCCGCTCGGCGGAGAAGCCATCCGTCAGTTAGCTGCCACCAAAAGCACCGGTGATTTTGAAACCGATGCCGTGCCCGGCACCAGCCTGCTCGATTTTGACCGGCATATTTTGGATGAATACCTGCAACACCGAGCCAATCGCGGGCGCAAGCCACCGGCGGGCGGGGTGGAAGAACATCTGGTGGAAATCGGCGCGCTCACCCCCAAAGGGGAAGCCACCGTTACCGGATTGCTGCTATTCGGCAAGCATCCACAAACCTATCTGCCGCAGAGCGGTGTGGTTTTTGTGAAATTTCACGGCAAAGAGCCGCGCGGACGCGACGGGCTGGCGGGGTATGGTCGGCGGGTGGAAATTGAGGGTCCGCTGGTGCGGGTGATGGAACGTGCGTGGCAGTTGGTGTGGGATGAAATGCGCGTCGAAGCGGTGGTGACGGGGCTGAAACGGCAGGAACTGCCGGAATATCCCCGTTTTGCCGTGCGAGAGGCGCTGGTCAATGCGCTGTGCCACCGCGATTATCGCCTGAAAGGGCGGCGGGTCGAAATTCGAATGTATGAAGACCGACTGGAAGTCATCAGCCCCGGCGGATTACCCGGTTATATGACGCTCGACAATTTGGTGGAAGACCATTTTTCGCGCAATCCCCGACTGGTGGCGGGCATTTTCGAGTGGGGGTATATCGAAGAATTGGGGCTCGGCATTGACCGGATGATTGAAGAAATGCTGCAATTCGGGCATCCGCCGCCGGAATTTAAAGCCACGCCGTACTCGTTCACCGTCAGACTGTACAACGTGTTCAACCGCACGCCGGAAATGCAGTGGGATACCAATATGAACGAGCGGCAATTGCGGGCGATGAATTTTCTGAAAGAGCGCGGGCGTATCACCAACCGCGATTATCAAACGCTGTGCCCTGATGTCAGCGCGGAAACCCTGCGGCTCGATTTGGTGGATTTGGTGGATAAAGGCTTGCTGCTGAGAAGCGGCGACGAACGCGGCACATATTATATTCTGAAATGAAAGCCATTTGCCAGAATCGGTGATGCGGGGTACAACTTTAAACAATTCATTATGCCACACTTTTCATTTTTCAGGGAGGCGAAGGATGAAAAAACTGTTACCGTTATTTCTGATTCTCTTGCTGGCATTGAGTATCGCCGGGTGCGAAGGCGGCACGTCCGGCTCGGTGTCCGGTTCCAGCCAATCGTGCTCCACCGATAGCAACGGCGGCACGTGTCAGGGCAAATTCAACAAACTGTCGGGCACATTCAGCGAGGATATACCGATGTCTTACGCAGCGAGCGCGGTGCAGGTGGAAGTAACCGTCAGTGTTGATGAAGGCTCGGTGCGGGTGTATTTGATTGACCCCGATGGCGAACACGTGGGCAATAAAATCGCCAAACCGAATGCGCCTGTGACCATTTCGGGATTAGCCGAGGGATATACCGATACCTTTCGCGTGTATTTCGAGGCGGTGGACGGCAGCGCAAAAGGGGTGAGGTACAATCTCACATACGCTTTCCCCTGAAATGACACTGCCGGATGACACCCCCCGCTGGTTGACCGACCTGCTGCAAAAATACGGCGACCACCCCGCCCCGCCGCCGGAAATTATCTGGCGCGCCGATGCCCGCGCGGGGTTGTCGCGGTTGCGTGCCGCCGACCGCGCCCCGATTGAGCAGGCGCTGGAACGCTTGCAGCACGATTTGTCGGCGGGGAAAAACGCGCTCGATTATTGCGATACTTTCGCCGAAATTTCGGCGGGGCGGTACAAAATTTTCTACCGGCGACTCGGCAATCGCATTGAAATTACCGGCTTAAAACGGGTTCGATAAACGGAGGGGTGTAATGGCAAAACAGAAACATGAAAAACAACCGGCGCAAATCTATCAATTGAAAATCACATTGGAACACAGCCACCCCCCATTTGGCGGCGGGTGCAGGTTCCGGCAGATATACGTTTGAGTCGCTTGCATCGGGTTATTCAAGTGGTTATGGACGGTTGGGAAGATTATCATCTGCACCAATTTATTGTCGGGAAATATCCCGATGAGGATTTTTACGGGATACCATTTCCTGATGATTGGAGAGCGGCAAAAAACGAAACCTTATTCACTCTGAAACAGATTCTCAAAAACGAAGGCGATAAGTGCATTTACGAGTATGATTTCGGTGACGGATGGAAGCATATCATTCTGCTGGAAAAAGTCTTACTGCCGGAAGAAGGTGTCTTTTACCCGCGCTGCATCAAGGGCAAGCGCGCCTGTCCCCCGGAAGATTGCGGCGGTATCGGCGGATATATGTATTTGCTGGAAGCGTTGGCTGACCCGGAAAACCCGGAATATAGAGAGAGGTTGGAATGGCTGGGTGGCGAGTTTGACCCCGAGTATTTTGATTTGAACGGCATAAACGAACGGTTGCGGACAATATAAATTTTGGTATCTATTTGAGAGGAACGGGAAAAACGCCCTTCGATACGTGGTTCGCCGCGCGAACCGCTACTCAGGATGCGTTTTTCCCTGTCGATTTCATCCTGAGTAGCCCGCAGGGCGTATCGAAGGGTGAAATCGGAAAAATACCGCTCTGCTCTGAATGGTTAGAAATTTTGTTCGGCGGGAGATTTTATGGCAAACGAGACAATTTTGGTAATTGACGACAGCGACCAAATCAGAGAGTTTCTGATTGAGTATGTGCTGAAACCACTCGGTTATCGTGTTTCGGTTGCCACCGACGGGCGCGCCGGACTGGAAAAAGCCATCGTCGAAAACCCCGACCTGATTATGACCGATATGAGTATGCCCCGTATGAGCGGGCTGGAATTGCTTTCCGCTCTGCGTGAGAGCGACTGCCAATCGCCGGTGATTTTTATGACCCTGCACGGTTCGGAGGGCGTCGCTGTGGAAGCCTTTCGGCTGGGCGTGCGCGATTATCTGACCAAACCGTTCACCATCGAAGAGGCGGAGGATGCCATCAACCGCGCGCTGAAAGAGGTTCGGCTGGAGCAGGAAAAAGAGGAATTGCAGCGCAATCTCATCGCCGCCGATACCGTGCGCCAAACGGTGGTCACACTGTCGCATTATATCAATAACTCGCTGATGGTGCTCACCACCGGCATTCCGATGGTTGCCCAGCAGGTATATCGTCAATTACCCGATGACCGGCAGATTCAGCAGATTTTCAAAAGTCTGGATGAAAGTACTGCCAAAATTGCGGCGGTTTTCCGCGTGCTGTATAACATCACCGAAGTGAAATCCACCACATATTTGGATGACACCCAAATGATAAATTTGGAAGAGGCGCTGAAAACCGAGATGAAAAAATACTACCGCGAACGCGCCGAAAATCAGCGCAAATCCACGCAATGAACCACCCCTTTTTCCGCAACAGCATATTTTTTCTGCTGGCGCTCGCTGTGGCGGCGAGTGTTGCTCGCTGTGCGCCGCTGCCCGATGTGCCGCTGGGACCGCCGCAAACCGTCACCACCATCAATCCCAAAATGGGCGTTCACACCCGATTAACCGATGAAGTTGAGCCGTGGAAAATAAAATACACTCTGCAACTGGTGCGCGAAATGGGCGCGCCATGGGTGGTGGAGTATTTTCCGTGGGCTTACGCCGAACCGCTGCCCGGCATCTTCGACTGGCGGCACAGCGATACCGTCATCGAGCACGCCCACCGTCAGGGTTTGACCGTCATCGCGCGGTTGGGGTTTGTGCCGCCGTGGGCGCGTCCCGCCGACAGCGCCACGTCCTACCTTTCGCCGGAACGATATGCCGATTTCGGTGATTATGTGTATGCGTTTGCCAAACGCTATCGCGGCAAAGTGGATTATCTTATCATTTGGAATGAGCCGAATTTGGCACTGGAATGGGGGTTCCAGCCGATTGACCCCGCCGGATATACCGACCTGCTGCGGGTGGCGTATCGGCGGGCGAAAGAAGCCAACCCCGAAGTGCAGGTGCTCGGCGGGGCGCTGGCACCGACGCTCGCTCCCCCCGGCGATGAGTTCGGGATGAGTGACACCGACTATCTGCAAGCGATGCTCGATGCGGGT
>JALVZI010000144.1:0-2164 GCA_027022125.1 Anaerolineae bacterium
GTTCTTTCAACCCGACGATTTCCACTTCTTCGCCCACTTTGATGACACCGCGTTCAATACGACCGGTGACGACCGTGCCGCGCCCTTTGATGCTGAACACGTCTTCCACCGGCATCAGGAACGGTTTATCGATTTCGCGCTCGGGGGTGGGGATGTATTCGTCCACCACGCGCATCAGTTCCCAGATGGGGGCGTATTCCGGCGCGTCGGGGTCGTCGCTGTCGCTCTGCAACGCTTGCAGCGCGCTACCGCGCACGATGGGAATGTCGTCGCCGGGGAAGTCGTAACTGCTCAACAGTTCGCGCAGTTCCAGTTCGACCAGTTCCAGCAATTCCTCGTCGTCCATCATATCGATTTTGTTCAAAAAGACGACCATCGCCGGCACTTCCACCTGCCGCGCCAGCAAAATGTGCTCGCGGGTTTGCGGCATCGGACCGTCGGGGGCGCTGACCACCAAAATGGCGCCGTCCATCTGCGCCGCACCGGTAATCATATTTTTGATGTAGTCGGCGTGACCGGGGCAGTCCACGTGGGCATAGTGCCGCTTTTCGGTCTCGTATTCAACGTGGGCAATGGCGATGGTGATACCGCGGTCGCGCTCTTCCGGCGCGTTGTCAATCTGTTCGAATGCGGTAAAATCCGCCCAGCCCTTCAAACTCAAAGTCTTGGTAATCGCTGCGGTCAGCGTGGTCTTGCCGTGGTCAACGTGCCCAATCGTCCCCACATTCACGTGCGGCTTGGTTCTCACAAAGGTTTCTTTTGCCATTGACGGTCATTCCTCCTGAAATAGTTTGAAAACGGTTTCAAAAGTAGGTGGAGAGGGGAGGATTCGAACCTCCGAAGCGTTACGCAGCTGATTTACAGTCAGCCCCCTTTGGCCACTCGGGAACCTCTCCGTACTCTAAAAGTACCACCGGCGCTCAATGAATGAAACCGTGGTACAGAGGGTGAGTATATTCCATTATTGTGGATTGTCAAATTATGCGGGTGAAAATTGGCGGTTGCGCCACACTTCATACAGTGCCAGCGCGCCCGCTACCGAGGCGTTCAGCGATTCGATTTTGCCGCGCATGGGCAGGCTGATGAGCAGGTCGCAAATCTGCTCGATGCGGTGCGAGAGTCCCTTGCCTTCGTTGCCCAAAACCAGCACCAGCGGCATGGTCAAATCGGTTTGGTGGTAGGGTTGCGCCCGTGCCGATTTTTCCACGCCGACGACCCACATATTTTCGCGTTTGAGGGTGTTCAGCGCCTGTCCCAAATTCGGCACAATGGCGACGCGATGGTGTTCGGCGGCACCGGCGGAGGTGTTGACCACCGTGGGGGTGATACCGGCGGCGCGTCGGTTGGGGATAATGACCCCGTGCACGCCGACGGCTTCGGCGGTGCGCAGCAGTGCGCCCACATTGTGCGGGTCTTCGATATGGTCGAGCGCCAGCAGAAAGGGCGGTTCCGCCTGTTTTTCGGCGTGCGAAATCAGGTTGCCCAAATCAACGGTGGGGAACCGCCCCACTTCCAGCGCGATACCCTGATTGCCACTGCCGAGTTTGTTCAATTTTTGGCGGGGAATCGTTTCGATGGGGATGTGCAGATTTTCGGCGAGCCGGATGGCTTCTTGCACGGCGGGGGTGCGTTTGATGCCGTCTGCCAGCAATAGTTTGTGGATATGGCGACGCCGCGCGCGGAGACATTCGCGCACGGCGTTTCGCCCGAAAAGTCGTTCTGCCATCAGTAATTCCCGATTGTATGATGGAACGTATCTATTCAGCCACAGATTAAATGGAACACAGATGACGCAGATGACACGGATGGACGCAGGTTTTTCTCTGTTTTATCTCACTGCGGCGGCATTTCCGTAGAGACGCCCAATTTGGGCGTCTCTACGAATCATTGAACTCGGCAAGGATTTGATTTCCCCCTGCGAGTCTAAATACAAATGTGGGCGTAGGGGCGACCTTTATGGTCGCCCGAAACAGGGCAGCCACAAGGGCTGCCCCTACGATTGTTCGAGATGAGCAGTGTGCGCTGAGTAGTTACCTTCAATTGAACATTGTTTCGCTTATCCCGAACTCAATCTGTAAAAGTAACTGTACAGGGCACACACCCCCTCCCTAACCCTCCCCCTCAAAGGGGGAGGGAATTTTCCCCCTCCCTTTGAGGGAGGGGG
>JALVZI010000144.1:2174-9144 GCA_027022125.1 Anaerolineae bacterium
GCGTCATCTGTGTCCATCTGTGGACTGAAAATCTATCCCGAATAGGGGATATAACTTCCCAACCGGGTCAGCGAGTCAATTTCCAGATTGTGCCGTCGGGGCGGTCTTCCAGCGCGATGCCGAGTTCGGTCAACCGGTCGCGGATGGTGTCGGCGGTTGTCCAATCTTTGTTGGCGCGGGCTTGCTGGCGCAGGTGAATGAGAATGTTGACCAGCCCGTCCACCAAATCGCCGCCGATTTCTGCGGTGAGTTCATCGGGCACAATGCCGAGCACCCCTTCGCCGAGAGTGCGGTACACGGTATCAATTGCCGCCAGCGTTTGTTTGGAAAGGGGTGTGCCGCTGTTCAGCATGGTATTCACCGCCCGATTGAAATCGAACAGCGCGGCGATGGCTTTCGGCGTGTTGAAATCGTCATCCATCGCGGCGGTGAACGCGGCGGTGTGTGTTTCGATGGCTTCTGCGGCGGCGGGGAGCAGGTCGCCGTCGGCGGCGTGCGCCAGTTGGTCGCGCACCAGTTTCACCGTGCCGTGCAGGCGTTTCAATCCTTTTTCGGCGGCTTGCAGGGCATCGTTGGTAAAATCTACCGGCGAGCGGTAATGGCTGCTGAGGATGAAAAAACGCACGGTCAGCGGGTCGTATGCTTGGGTGAGCAGGGGATGGTCGCCGCTGAAAATCTGTTTCAGGGTGATGGCGTTCCCCAAACTTTTGCCCATTTTCATGCCGTTGACGGTGACCATATTGTTGTGCATCCAATAGCGGGCGAAGCCGTGATGGTGGGCGGCGTCGCATTGGGCAATTTCGCTTTCGTGATGGGGGAAGATGTTTTCCAGCCCGCCGCCGTGAATGTCGAACGGCTCGCCGAGATATTTGGTGGACATCACCGAGCATTCGATGTGCCAGCCGGGGTAGCCTTCGCCCCACGGACTGCGCCATTTCATAATGTGTCCGGGTTCGGCTTTTTTCCACAGGGCGAAATCGGCGGGGTCGTCTTTGTCGCTGTTCACATCAATGCGCACGCCTTCTTCCAAATCTTCCAATTTCCGCCCGGAAAGTTGACCGTAATCCGGGTAACTGGACACATCGAAATAGACCGAGCCGTTTTTTTCATAAGCGTGTCCGCTGGCGAGCAATTCTTCAATCAACGCGATTTGTTCGGGGATGTGGGCGGCGGCGTGCGGTGAAATATCGGGACGCTGTACGTTCAATGCGTCCATATCCTCAAAATAACTGCGGGTGTATCGTTCCACAATTTCCATCGGCTCGACGCGCTCTTTACGTGCCTGTTTCAAAATTTTGTCTTCACCGGCATCGGCATCATCGGTCAAATGTCCCACATCGGTGATGTTTTGCACATACCGCACGTGATAGCCCGCATATCGAAAATAGCGAATGATGGCATCGAAAGAGACGTAACTTTTGGCATGCCCCAAATGCGAATGCCCGTAAACGGTAGGTCCGCACACATAAATGCCGACAAACCCTTCTTCGAGGGGTTCAAAAATTTCTTTTTTGCGATGCAGTGAGTTGTAGAGTTTTATAGCCATAAGGTTGTTTCTGGTTCAAAGTTCAAGGTTCAAGGTTGCAGTCAGTGGTCAGCAAGTGACCAATGACAAATGACCAATGACAAATCAAATATCCGGTTCGGCGAAAATCATCCGTCCGGCGGTGGTTTGCAGTACTTTTGTCACCGTCACTTGGATGGTGTTGTCAATATAGCGCGAGCCGTTTTGCACCACCACCATCGTGCCGTCATCCAGATAGCCCACGCCCTGACGCGGTTCTTTGCCCGGCTGGATGATGCGGATTGCCAGTGTTTCGCCGGGCAGATAGACGTTTTTCACGGCGTTTGCCAATTCGTTGATGTTCAGCACCAGCACGCCCTGCAATTTGGCGACGCGGTTCAGCCCGTAATCGGTGGTTAAAATGGGACACTGCAACTGTTTTGCCAGCATCACCAGTTTGTCGTCAATTTCCCGGACGTGTTCTATATCGCGGTCGGTGATGCGCACCGGAATGATGGATGATTCTTGCAGTTGGTTCAAAATTTCCAGCCCGCGCCGCCCGCGATTGCGCCGCAGCGGGTCGGATGAGTCGGCGATGTGTTGCACTTCCAGCAGCACAAATCGGGGAACCAGCAGTGTGCCGCGCACAAATCCGGTTTGGCTGATGTCGGCGATGCGTCCGTCAATAATGGCGCTGGAATCCACCAAAATGACATCGGGGGGGGTTGCCATAGATTTTCGACCGGTGCGCGGGTTTGTCCATACCCCAACGGGCGATAGAAGCGCCACAATATCCTGATGGCGCATCACCATAATGGCAATACCAACATACCCGAAAATGACGCTGAATGTTAGCGGTAAAATTTGGTTGAATGGCGAAGGCAGTTTTGTCAGCGTGGGAACTAAAAGCGCCGAAATTGCCAGTCCGATGGTCAGCCCAAATACAGCCGAAAGCAGGCGCGATGCCGGCATTCGTTTAATTTGATAACGTATCCATTTATAGGGGCGAATGGTGATCCATGGTGTTACCAGCAATCCGAGTGCAGCAAACGATAGCGCCATAGCGATGGATAAACGGGTGGTTTGGGTGCTGGGATAAATTTGCAAATAGCGGCTTACCTGCGCGCCGATGATTGCAAAAACAACCATGCCCACCAATCGGAAAATGAGTTCAACAGTCATAATAATTTTTGTTGTATGCCAACCGTGGGCAGGGTGGCATACGATTTGAATGAATAATAATGATGCGGCGTGCCCGCGCGCAAAAATGTACGGTGATGGTATCACCAGTTGGCGCAAAAGTCAAAGAGGTGATGAACCTAAATTAACTTCGGTTCGGAATAAGATTTTCAGTCCACAGATGGACACAGATGACGCAGATGATACAGATGGTCACGGATTTTTTCTGTGTTTTATCTCACCGCCGGCATTTTTGTAGAGACGCCCAATTTGGGCGTCTCTACGGGATTGTTTTTCTCTGCCGATTTCATCCTGAGTAGCCCGCAGGGCATATCGAAGGGTGAAATCGGCAAAATACCATTGCACGGTGAGCAGTTACCCTAAATTAACGCCGCGTCAATCGCTTCGCGCACGGAGCGGGCATACACCGGTTTGATGCCGGTAATGTTCAGTTTTTGGGTGGTGGAGGTTTTGGGCAGAATTGCTCGCTTGAAACCGAGTTTGGCGGCTTCTTTCAGCCGGTTTTCCAAATGACCCACCGCGCGGAGTTCGCCGGAGAGTCCGATTTCGCCGATGAGCACCGCGTCGGCGGCGATGGGGCGATTTTTCACGCTGGAAGCAATCGCTGCGGCGATGGGCAAATCGGCGGCAGGCTCGTTGACGCGCAACCCGCCGACCACGTTCACGAACACATCCTGGTCGCCCAGCCGAACTCCGGCGCGTTTGGTGAGCACCGCCAAAATCAGCAGCAGACGGTTCATATCCACCCCGTTGGGGGTGCGGCGCGGATTGCCGAAGGCGGTGGTGCTTGCCAGCGCCTGAATTTCCACCAGCAGCGGGCGCGTCCCTTCCACCGTCACGGTGATGGCGGAACCGGAGGCGTTGGGTAGTCGCTCGGTCAGGAAAATTTCGCTGGGGTTGGGCACTTCTATCATTCCCAAATCCTGCATTTCAAAAATGCCGATTTCGTTGGTTGCGCCGAAACGGTTTTTCACCCCGCGCAGCAACCGGTACGAGTGGAATCGTTCCCCTTCCAGATAGAGTACCACATCCACGATATGTTCCAGCACGCGCGGTCCGGCGATACTGCCATCTTTGGTGACATGCCCAATCAGAAAAACGGGGATATTCTGCCCTTTTGCCACCGCCTGAAATTGCATGGCAGATTCGCGCACCTGTGTGACCGAACCGGGCATGGAGGTCAGTTCATCGCGGTACACGGTCTGAATCGAGTCGATGATGACCATGGCGGGCGAAAAATCTTTGATGTGTTGCAAGATGGTGTTCACATTGATTTCGTTCAGAATGAACAGATTTTCCGCCTGCAAGCCCAGCCGCTCGGCGCGCATTTTTATCTGGTAGATGCTCTCTTCGCCGGAAACATACAGAATAGGACCCGATTGCTGTGCCAGTGCCGCCGAAATTTGCAGCAGCAGGGTGCTTTTGCCCACGCCGGGGTCGCCGCCGATGAGCGTGAGCGAGCCGGGCACGATGCCGCCGCCCAGCACGCGGTTGAATTCCTCCATCGGCAGGCGGATGCGGTCGAGGCGTTCCATCGGCACGGAGGCGAGCGATTGCGGCGCGGTGCGGGTGACCATGTGGCTGGTGGCGCGGTGTGCCGTGCCGCTCGGTTTGCTCGGCTGGGCGATGGTTTCGATGAGCGAATTCCATTCGCCGCATTCGGTGCAGCGTCCCATCCATTTGGGATAGGTTGCGCCGCATTGTTGACATACAAAAATGGTTTTTGGTTTTGCCATGGTGGGGTAGAGATAGAGATAGGGATAGGGAGGGTGTATCCCTATCTCTATCCCTATCCGGTTGGTTTACATGACGGCTTCGGCTTCGGCGGTTTCGTCCGGTGCTTCCAGCCGGTCGGTGACACGGATGACGATTTGCTCATCCCGGTAATCAACTTCCAGCGCATCGTGCGGCAGGAATTCGCCCGCGAGAATGCCTTCCGAAAGGCGATCTTCCACATAGGTTTGCAGCACGCGGCGCAGCGGTCGCGCGCCGAAATCGGGGTCGTAACCTTCTTCTGCCAAAAATTCTTTGGCGGCATCGGTGAGCGACAGCGAAATGTGCAGGTCTTCCAGCCGGGCGCGCACTTCGCGCAATTCGTATTCCATAATATTTTTGATTTGCTCTTTCGTCAGGGCTTTGAAAATCATCACCCCGTCGAGCCGGTTGCGAAATTCGGGGCGGAAAAGGCGTTCCATCTCTTTCATCACTTTGGCGCGCATTTCTTTGTATGCCTCTTCTTCCGATTTTTCTTCATCCTGATGGAAATGGAAGCCGAGATTGGCACGTTTTATCATATCCGCACCGACATTGGAGGTCATCACAATAATGGTATTGCGGAAGTCAATCCGTTTGCCTTTGGCATCCGCCAGTTGACCGTCTTCCATAATCTGCAACAGCATGTTAAACGCTTCGGGGTGTGCTTTTTCAATTTCATCGAACAGGATGACCGAGTACGGGCGGCGGCGGACGGCTTCGGTCAGTTGCCCGCCTTCTTCATATCCCACGTATCCCGGCGGCGAACCGACCAGCCGCGCCACGTTGTGCCGTTCCATAAATTCGCTCATATCCAGTTTGATGAGCGCCTCTTCACTGCCGAACAGAAATTCGGCGAGCGTTTTTGCCAGCAATGTTTTGCCGACGCCGGTTGGTCCGAGGAACATAAACGTGCCGATGGGTCGGCGCGGGTTTTTCAGCCCGGCGCGGGCGCGGCGCACGGCTTTGGCAATGGCGGTGATGGCTTCATCCTGCCCGACAACCCGGTCGTGCAGTGCCTCTTCCATTTTCAGCAACCGCTCCGATTCTTCGGTGGCGATGCGCTGCACGGGGATGCCGGTAATCATTGCCACCACATCGGCAATATCGTCGGGGGTGACTTTCGGCGTTTCGGTGGGCGACCATGCGGTGTCTTCCGGGTTGAGCGCGGCGCGCAATTCGGCTTCGCGGTCGCGCAGGGCGGCGGCTTGCTCAAACTGCCCCGCCGAAACGGCTTCTTCCGCTGCCATACGCAGTTCGCGCATTTCCGAAACGGTGGCGGCATCGCTGCTGGAGAAGGGTACTTTATACAGCCGCACACGGGCGGCGGCTTCGTCAATCAGGTCAATGGCTTTATCGGGCATAAATCGCTCGGTCACATATCGTGCCGCCAAATGCGCGGCGCTTTCCAGCGCTTCATCGGTTATTTCCAAATTGTGATGCGCTTCGTACCGGCTGCGGATACCTTTTAAAATCTGGATGGTTTCTTCAATGGAAGGTTCTTCCACGGTGACAGGCTGGAATCGCCGTTCCAGCGCCGCGTCCCCTTCGATGTGTTTGCGGTATTCATCGAGGGTTGTCGCGCCGATGCACTGCAATTCGCCGCGCGACAGCGCGGGTTTCAGGATGTTTGCCGCATCCACCGAACTTCCGGCGGAACCGGCGCCCACCAGCATGTGCAATTCATCAATGAACAGAATTGCCCCCGATGTTTTGATTTCGTCAATGACCCGTTTCAGGCGTTCTTCAAACTGTCCGCGATACATTGTGCCCGCCACCAGCGAGCCAACATCGAGCATCACCACCCGTTTGCCCAGCAGGGTATCGGGGGCTTCGCCGCGCACGATGCGCTGTGCCAGCCCTTCGACGATGGCGGTTTTGCCCACGCCCGGTTCGCCGATGAGCGCGGGGTTGTTTTTGTTTCGGCGCGAAAGTATCTGAATGACGCGCTCGATTTCGGTTTTGCGTCCCACCACCGGGTCGAGTTTGCCCTGCGCGGCTTT
The DNA here is from genome assembly GCA_027022125.1 of Anaerolineae bacterium. Taxonomy (GTDB): domain Bacteria; phylum Chloroflexota; class Anaerolineae; order 4572-78; family 4572-78; genus JANTHQ01. The sequence goes on from JALVZI010000144.1 coordinate 8,634, forward strand.
GGCGGTCAAATCGGTGCCGAGTTGGTCAACCAGCGGCGTTTCTTTCTTCTTGCCCGATTCGCTCTCTGCGCCGCCGGCGCGGGTGGCGTTTTCCATCATCACACGGGCGGTTTGGGCGCGCACTTTATCCAAACTGACGCCCAGACTGCGCAGCACATCTACCGCCACGCCTTCGCCTTCGCGGATGAGTCCGAGCAGCAGGTGTTCGGTGCCGATATAGTGATGCCCCAGACGGCGGGCTTCATCCACTGCCAGTTCGATGACCCGTTTGGTGCGCGGAGTGAGGCTCAATTTGCCGTACATGGCGCGTTGTCCGCGCCCGACGGTGCGTTCCACCCGCTCGCGGATTTGTTTCAGGTCGATGTTCAGTTCTTTCAAAACGCGCACGGCGACGCCGTTTTCTTCTCGCACCAGCCCCAGCAGCAGGTGCTCGGTGCCGATATAATTATGGTTTAACCGTTGTGCCTCTTCTTGAGCGAGGGTCAAAACGCGGCGGGCGCGTTTGGTAAAG
>JALVZI010000144.1:9154-12677 GCA_027022125.1 Anaerolineae bacterium
TGGTAAAGCGGTCGAATTTATCTGCCATAATAGCAACTTCCTTTTTTATAGTGAACTGATTGAAACTTTTTGCCGATGCAAAAAAATTACCGCAATCAATTCTGATTTTGGGTTATGTCATTCCCGCGAAAGCGGGAATCTATCACTTCTTACTGTGGATTCCGGATAATTTCCTGCGGAAATTTCCGAAATGACATTAGGGCGTGTTGACGTTTTGTTTTCAGCGGGAAAAACGCATCCTGAGTAGCGGTTCACTGCATGAACCGCGTATCGAAGGGCGTTTTTCCCTGCCGATTTTCACCCTTCAATACGCCATGCGGGCTACTCAGGATGAAAAATCGGCAAACGTCAACAGAACCTAAATCCGTGAAATCTGTGAAAATTTGTGACTGAATTTCAGTCACACAAAAAGTTTCAACAAGTTTAATATCTGCACAGCGAATGAGCGAGTCTGCGAATAGTACAGCCCTTGCTTCATACTTCTTGCTCCCTGCTCCATTATTATACCAAATCTTTGTAAAAATCCGAAAAGCGTAACGAAAGCAAAAAGGGCGAGAGGTTGTCTCGCCCTTTGAGAGTTGCTATGGTGAATTGTTGGCTTATGCCTCTTGCAATTCCGATTCTTCCTCAACCGGGGCGGCGCTATCATCGGTGGCGACAACTTCTTCTGTTTCTGCGGCATTGTCAAAGCCGGGTTCCTGCGCCTGTTTCAGGCTCAAACCCATCCGTCGCCGGCTCGGTTCGATGCTGATGATGCGCACATCCACTTCATCCCCTTCGTGAACCACTTCGTGGGGATGTCCCACCTGATAATCTGCCAGTTCGGAAATGTGAATCAAGCCTTCCAGCATATTATCAATGCGGGCAAACGCACCGAAATTGGTTACTTTGGTGATGGTGGCGTGGACAATTTCGCCGGGCTGGTATTTTTCCAGCGCTTGGCTCCACGGTTCGGGTTGCAGGCGTTTCAGGCTTAACCCGATGCGCTGACGGGCATGGTCAATGTTCAGCACATACACATCGACAATATCGCCCACTTTCAGCACTTCGCGGGGATGGCTGACCTGCGACCACGAGAGTTCGGACAGGTGCACCAGCCCTTCGGCGCTGCCCAAATCAATGAACGCACCGAATTCGGCAAGCCCGGTGACGCGAGCGTCTTTAATCACTTCGCCCACTTTCAGGTTTTCCAGCAATTCTGCTTTTTGCTGGCGGCGAACAATGTCCATCGCGGCGCGTTCAGAAAGGATGAGCCGGTTACGGCGCTGGTCAACCTCAATGATTTTCAGTTGCAGTTTTTCGCCGACCAGATTTGCCCAGCGATTGTTTTTGTCGCCGCTGCCACTGTGAGCATTGGTCAACTGCGAGCCGGGCACAAAACCGCGCACTGAACCAAAGGCGACGATAACCCCGCCTTTGTTGGTGCTGATAACTTCTCGTTCCAGCACCTCGCCGGATTCAAACAACTCTTTGGCTTTAATCCAGTCTTTTTCAACAACGGCTTTGCTCAACGATAGAATGACGTAGCCTTCGTCATCCAGCAGGCGAACCACATACACGGGGATTTCATCGCCAACTTGAATCTGTTCCAGATATTCCGGGTCTACGCGGTCTAAATCTTTGGCGCGGACAATCCCCTCATATTTCGAGCGGACGTTTACCAAAAGTTCGTTGGGGCTTTTGCTGACAATTGTGCCCTTGATGGTGGTACCCTGTTCTAACTTTTGAAGTTCCATGCTGGATTCTTCCAGCAGTTGCTCCATCGTCATCTCATCTTCGGGCGTTGCGTTACTACTGTTTTCAGGTAAATTTTTAACCTCTCCCATTTGCTTGAAACCGTTACGGCTCCTCCTTCAATACAAAAATGCTTTTCAGCCCCCATTATACTGAACTTTTGCATAAAAATCAATCGGCAAAATAAAACGTGGAAATAATGGAGGCTGTTAAGTTTCTTTTTCGGTGGGCAATGGCGCTTTAACGCGGTACAGAGGCACTTTTGGCGACCATTGCCGGTTTCGGGTGTCCGTTGAGCACCGCGCCGTAAATTGATTCTATCTGCTCGCCGACCTGCTCCCATGTAAAATGCGACAGAATGCGGCGGCGCAGGGCATCGCCCCGGCGAACGCGCTCGGCATCCGACAGGTTCAGCGCGGTTTCGATGGCATCTGCCAGCGCGGGCGCGGTTCGCTCGCGGGCGTAAATGCCGTAACTGCCCAGATATTCCTGACTGACCGGCGTTTTGAATGCCACAGTGGGCAGCGCCATACTGGCGTAATTCAAAATTTTGCCGTTCCCTTCGGTATTCGACAGTTTGGGGGCGATGGCAATATCTCCCACCGCCAGATAACGCGCCAGTTGTTCGTATGGCACTTTGCCGGTAAACGTTACCCGCTCGCTCAACCCCAGCGATTGCGCTCTGGCTTGATAGTGCGCCACTGCCGGAAAACCCATCAACAGCAGATGGAAATCGTCGCGGCGGGCGTTGAGTCGCTGTAACGCTTCCAGCATCAGCCCCACACCCTGATATTCGGTGAGCAAACCAACATACACCAGTATTTTTTTGTCGGCGGGCAAATGCAGCCGTGTTTTTTCGGCGCGTTTGTCCGCCTCTGAAAATTGCCCGGGGTTGAAAGCGTCGGGGTTCACACAATCCGGTGTGGGGTGAACCCGCCCTTCCGGCACACCGAATTCGGTGGTCAGCAGACGCGCCCCGTGTTTGGAACTGGTGAGCACCGCTTTGCCCAGATGGTCAATTTTGCGTTCCAACCGGCGCAGTGGCTTGAAAAAACGGCTCTCTTTCGATAGAAAATTGTGGTCAATCATCTCGCCGGTGAGACTGCCCTGAAAATCGAATACCAGCGGCGCACCGACAAGTTTGCTGATGACCCAGCCAATCAGCCCGCCTTCGTGCAAATGCCCGTGAATGATGTCGGGCTTTTCTTTCAGCGCCACAAAAAGGGCTTTCAGCGTCAGCAGGGCATCCAGATAGATTTTATGTCGGGAAGAGCCAACTTCGATGCGGTAATTAAATGGTACGCCCAAACTGCGGCGCACGTCAATCCCCCAAATGTCTCTGCCGTTGGGATAGGTTACAATCGTCACGCGATGCCCCAACTTTCGCAGCACGACCGCTTCTTCCAAAATGCGGACATGACAGCCATAATCGGCGAAAAACATCGTTGGCGCAAGCATCAGAATGTTATATTTTTCGGATTCGGTGCTTTGACCCATCCACGTTACTCCAATGAAAGTCACTTCATTTTAATGCAATTCGATGAGAATGCAAGATTGGCGCGAGGTTTCGGCGTGCGCCGGCAAAATGCTTGACTTTTTTGCATTATGTTCGTACAATTCAGTCACACTTGCACATACGAAAGGAAAAATATGTCCGGAAAAAAACGATGGATTCCTCTGATAGCCGTATTGTTGGTATTGTGTTTGGGTGCATTTTGTGTGGTCGGTCTTTTTGGCGGCGCATATCTGCTGAATAAAATTGATGACACGGCGACTGTCGCCGTTGCCA
>JALVZI010000145.1:0-955 GCA_027022125.1 Anaerolineae bacterium
GGATGAGCGCGCGCGATTGAGCAGCCATCTGCTGCGGCGAACCATCGCTGTGGCAAAAACCGTCGGCGCGGTGGCGGTGGTTTCTCGCAGTGCGGCAGTGCGGCGGCTGGCAAAATCGGCGGGCGCGTGGGCGCTGGTCGAAACGGGAAACGGTTTGAACGCCGCCATTCGGCAGGGCATCGCGTGGGCGGAACGGTGCGGTGCGGGTGCGGTGCTGGTGCTGCCGCTCGATTTGCCGTTGCTCACCGCTACCGAGTTGCGCGAATTTTCGGCGACCAGCGCAGATATTTCGCCGTATGTCGCCATTGCGCCGTGTCGGCACGGCAGTGGCACGAATGCGCTGCTATTGCGCCCACCCGCGCTCATCGAGCCACAGTTCGGGGTGGATAGTTTTTCGCGCCACTGCGCCGCCGCCAAGCAAGTTGGTGTCACTCCCCAAATTTTCCGTCTGCCCGGCTTGAGTTTCGATTTGGATACCCCGCGCGATTGGCACGAATATCGCTCGTATTTGCAAAATTTGTCTGACAACCCGACAAATTTATGCGCGTTTGACGTTATTCAAAAGTTAAAGTAAAATAGGCAATCGAATAGCGAGTTACGAATAGCGAGTTACGAATGGGCGAATGATGAATCGCCAATCAACCAATCACCAATTGTAATTATTCAGCGCAGCGGAAAACAATTCGGCAAATAACTAATTTTGCATTACCAAACCGCGTATTGCGTATTTCGTGTTGCGTAATTTGCTCAATACGCAGTACGCAATACGTTTGTCAGAAATAGCCGGACTGCATCCTGTATCGTTACTCGCCAATACCAATCAACCAATATCTAGAACTAAATGAAACTTTTGAAAAGTGTGCCAAAATTACAGAAACCATCGGCAATTTTTTAAATGTCATTCCCGCGAAAGCGGGAATCCACGATGTTTTGCTGTGGATTCCGGATATTTCCC
>JALVZI010000145.1:965-3983 GCA_027022125.1 Anaerolineae bacterium
ATATTTCCCTGCGGGAAATTCCGGAATGACATTTAAAATCCGTGAAATTTGTGAAAATTCGTGGCTTAATTTCAGTTACACAAAAAGTTTCAACAAGTTCCTAATCAAAAAGGAGAAAGACTATGAAAGACCGCGTTGCCCTGTATTTGCAGGACGCTCACGAAATTCGTGAGGGAATGAAGTTGGCGCAGTTCGCCGAAAAACACAATTTTGAAGCCGTGTGGCAAGCCGAAAGCCGTCTGGTGCGCGATGCCATCGTGCCGATGGCAGCATACGCCGCCGTCACCGAGCGCATCAAGGTTGGTTCCGGTGTGATTAACAACTGGACACGCAATATCGGGTTGCTGGCGGCAACCTTCCTCACGCTGGATGACCTCGCCCCCGACCGCATCATCTGTGGTATCGGCGCGTGGTGGGACCCACTCGCATCGGATGTGGGCATTCAGCGCCGCAAACCGCTCAAAGCGATGCGCGAAACCATTGAAGTGATGCGCCGTCTGCTCAATATGGAAACCGTTACATACGATGGCGAATTCCACAAAGTGAAAGGCATCAAACTCGATGTGGTGCACGGGCGGCAGGAACCGCGCAATGTGCCGCTGATGATTGGCTCCACCGGTCCCAAAATGACTCAACTCGCCGGTGAAATTGCCGATGGTGTGGTGATGAACTACTGTGTGCCGCCCGAATACAACAAAGGTTATATGGACAATCTGAAAATCGGCGCGGAAAAAGCCGGGCGCAGTATTGATGAAATTGACCGCCCGCAGTTGGTGGTTTGTTCGGTGGATAATGACAAAGCCAAAGCCCTCGATGGTGCGCGCTGGCTGTTGACCCAGTATATCGCCCAGCAGCCGCACATTACCAAAGCCAGCAACACGCCGCAAGAAGTGGTGCAGAAAATTCAATCCATTCTCGGTTGGCCCGCCACCAAAGAGCAAATTAAAGATGCGATGAAATACGTGCCCGATGAACTGGTGCAGCGTATCACCGCCAGTGGCACGCCGGAAGAGGTGAAAGCCAAAGTGCGCGAATATGTTGCCAATGGCTGTACCGTGCCCATCCTTTACCCCCTCGGCGACCCGTATCTGATGATTGAAGTTTTCTCTGACGGATACTCTGAATAGACGTCGGATAGGGATAGAGATAGGGAGAGTTGCCACTCCCTCTCTATCCCTATCCCTATCTCTATCTCTATCTCTATCTCTCCGATGAATCTCTCTCGCGCATTGAACATCCAACCCGGCGATTGTGTCGCATTTGTGGGCGGCGGCGGCAAAAGCACGGCGATGTTTCGGCTGGGGCAGGAACTGGTTTCCACCGGAAAAAAGGTGCTGCTGACCACCAGCACCCGCATTTTTGCCGAGCAGATGCGTCGTGTGCCCGTCACCGTTACCTGCAATCCCGAAACACAATCGCTACCGGATATTCTCCCTGCGCTGGAAGAAGCCGCCGCCGAACACGGGCAGGTGCTGCTCACCGGACAGTTGTCGGGGGTGAATGCGTTTGGCGTTCCCGCCGAATTGATTGACACACTCGCACACACGGGTATTTTCGATGCCATTCTGGTTGAAGCGGACGGTTCGCGGCGGCGCGGCTTCAAAGCCCCGGCGGCGCACGAACCGGTCATTCCCGCCGAAACGACACTGGTTGTGCCGGTGGTCAGTTTGGGCGTGGCGGAAAAACCCCTTTCCGCCGAATTTGTCCATCGCCCCGAAATTGTCGCTGTGCTGGCGAATACTCCGCTCGGCGACCCCATTACCCCCAAAACCATCGCCGCCGTGCTCACCCATCCACAGGGCGGGTTGAAAAATGTGCCCGCCGCCGCGCGGATTGTGCCACTGCTCAACAAATTTCATCCCGAAAATGCTGAAACTGCCCGCCGAGTGGCGCGGCTTGTTTTGCGGAACGACCGCATCGGCGCGGTGGCAGTCGGTGCGGCATCTGCCGAAAATCCGGTGGCGTGGGTGGAAAATCGAGTGGCGGCGATGGTACTGGCGGCGGGAGAAGGGCGGCGATTCGGTGCGCCGAAACAATTGGCGCAGTGGCGCGGAAAATCGCTGCTGGTGCACACGGTGGATACCGCGCTTGCCTCCGGTGCGCATCCGGTGACGGTCGTTTTGGGGGCACACGCCGCTGCTATCCGCCCGGAACTGTCGCAAAAATCCGTGACCGTGGTCGAAAATCCGCGCTGGGCGCAGGGTATGAGCACCTCTCTGCAAGCGGGATTATCCGCCCTGCCGGAAAATATCGCCGCGGTGGTGGTTTTGCTGGCAGACCAGCCCGCTGTGCGGGCGGAAACCGTCGCCGCGCTGATTGACCGCTATCGCCGCACGCTGGCACCACTGGTCATCCCCGTTTTCGAGGGCAAGCGCGGCAATCCCATTCTGCTCGACCGTTCACTTTTTGCGGAATTGGCGGCTGTGCGCGGCGATGTCGGCGCGCGTCCGGTGGTGCGGGCGCACCTGTCGCAGGCGGAAATGGTCTCTGTGCCGGATGCCGCCATTCTGCGCGATGTTGACACCCCGCAGGATTTGGATACAATTAGCAATTAACAATTGGCAATTAACAATGGCTGCATGAAACGTGAGGCGTGATGAGTGAAACGTGACTTTGGACTTTGGACTTGAGACTTTAGACCATTTGCCACCCTGCAACCTTGCAACCCTGCTACCTTGAACAACCAAACTTTGAACCAGAGACTATGAACCTCAAAACCCTTTCTGCCCCTGTGAAAATTGGTATCGTTTTTGCCGCCATCGCCATCGTGCTGACGGTGGTCGGCGTGCTGCGCGACCCCGGCACGCCGGTCAACCTGTGGACGCTCACCGTCGGCAGTCTCATCAGCGGCGCGACGTGGGGGCTGGTCAGTTGGGCGGTTGCCACCGCCACCGTCGCCGTGGAAAAAGATGTGACGAACGAGCGGAATAGCGAATAGCGAATAGCGAATAGCGAATGGTGATTGGCGATTAGAGATTCGTGATGCGTATTGCGTATTTCGTATTTCGTATTTCGTAT
>JALVZI010000146.1:0-1602 GCA_027022125.1 Anaerolineae bacterium
TTGGGATTTGCCGGAGAAAACGCGGGCGCGCAGTTGGTTGACCATTACACCCGCCACACCGAAGCCATCCGCGCGGTGTACCGCCGCCATTTTTTCCCGGAAGAATCATCCGCCGCGCCGAAACCCGATTCGCCGGTGGTGCAGCGCCATTTGGCACGACTCGCTCCGGCGTATGCCGCCACTTTCACCGAACCGGACATCGCCCGGCACGCCGCGCTCGCCGGAAATCTGCGTCCCGACCGGCTGGCGGAAGTGGACGCGCGCCCGCTGGCAGACAATCGCTGGCAGGTGACGGTGGTCGCTTTCGATTATCTGGGCGAATTGTCGCTCATCTGTGGGCTGTTTTTTGCGCACGGATTCGACATTCACGGCGGCAATGTGTTCACCTACCGTCCCCCCGCCGAAACCGCTCCCGACCGGCGGCGCAAAATTGTGGATGTGTTCGTGGTCAGTCCCACCGCCGGACAGACCGTTTCCGCCGACCTGTGGCAGCAGTATGCCGCCGACCTGCAATCGCTGCTCGATTTTCTGGAGCGGGGAGAATCGGACGCGGCGCAGGGAAAACTGGCGGAACGGCTCGCCGGACTGTACCGCCGGGCGCGGGTTGATTCGCCGCGAATTTACCCCATCGACATTGAAATTGACAACACCGGCGAACCGCACCGCACCGTGCTGCGCATCGACACGGTGGACACGGTCGGTTTTCTGTATGAACTGACGAATGCGCTGGCGATGGCGGGCGTGCATATCGCGCGTATGTCCATCGGCACGGCGGGCAAGCGCGTGTCTGATATGCTGCACATCACCGATGCGCGCGGCAAAAAAATCACCGACCCGCAAAAATTGCGCGAACTGCGCGCCACCATCGTGCTGACCAAACATTTCACCCACCTGCTCCCCCGCTCGCCGAATCCGGCGGCGGCGCTGGTGCGGTTTCGGCAATTTCTCAGCCGCCTTTTCGCCCGACCGAATTGGACGGAAGAACTGGTTTCGCTGGAACAGCCGAAGGTGCTTTCTGCGCTGACGCAATTGCTGGGCGTGAGTGATTTTCTGTGGACGGATTTTCTGCGGATGCAGTATGAAAATCTTTTTCCGGTGCTGCGCAATTCGGCGGAACTGGCTACACGCAAAACGAAAGGCGATTTGCAAGCGGAATTGTCATCGCTGCTGGCACAAGCGTCCACCGATGCCGAGCGGGTGCAGGCGTTGAACGCTTTTAAAGACCGCGAGATGTTTCGGATTGATATGCGGCACATTTTGCGCTATATCACCGTGTCGGGGCAGTTTTCCGCCGAATTGACCGATTTGGCAGAGGTGGTCGTTGCGGCGGCATTCAACCTGTGCCGCGAGTCGCTGGTCGCCCGTTATGGCGAGCCGCAACTGGCGGACGGGTCGCCCTGCGCGGTGAGTGTCTGCGCGCTGGGGAAATGCGGCGGGCGCGAGCTGGGCTTCGCCTCTGATATTGAGTTGATGGTGGTTTATGCCGGAAACGGGCAAACCAACGGCGCGGAACGCATCCCCACCGCCGAGTTTTTCGAGCGGCTGACACAGTGTTTGCCGGAAAAAATCCGCGCCAAACGCGAAGGGATTTTCGAAATTGAC
>JALVZI010000146.1:1612-2322 GCA_027022125.1 Anaerolineae bacterium
GTATTATGCCCCCGGCGGCGACGCATGGGAATACGAGCGGCAATCGCTGGTGAAACTGCGCCCCATCGCCGGTAATGCCGATTTCGGCGCGGAAATTGTCGCCCTGCGGGATGAGTTTGTGTACACCGGCGCGCCCTTCGATGTGACGGCGATGCGCGGTATGCGCGAGCGGCAGGTTCGGCATTTGGTCACGCCCGGCACGGTGAACGTGAAACTCAGTCCGGGCGGGCTGGTGGATGTGGAATATCTCATTCAGGGGTTGCAAATTATGCACGGCGCAGAAAACCCGTATCTGCGCACCACCAACACCCGCGAGGCGATGACCCGGCTGGCGGAAGTGGGGTTGCTCTCCCCCGCCGATTTCGAGCGGCTGCTGGCGGCGCACAAATTTTTGCGGCGGCTCATCAATGCCCTGCGGATGGTTCACGGTAACGCCAAAGATTTGACCGTTCCCCCCGCCGACAGCGAGGAATTTGCGTTTTTGGCGCGCCGTCTGCATTATGGCGAAGATATTTCGCAATTGCAGGCGGATTTGTCGGCGCACATGCAGTATGTGCAGGAAATCAATACCCGGTTGCTGGGATAGTTTCCGGTTTCAGGTTTCAAGTTTCTGGTTCAAGGTTTCAGGCTGATTGACTGACAAAACTCAAAAAACCTATAAATGCGATATGCCCCGAGATGTATAATCGAAAAAAGAAGCGCATGTCATT
>JALVZI010000146.1:2332-3969 GCA_027022125.1 Anaerolineae bacterium
CATTTAAAATTTGTAAATATTTGTGGTGGATTTTTTATCAAACCGAGATTTGCCATAACATAATCGAAGATAATCCGCAAAACCGGTGTCAGAAAAAAATTTGTCAGTCAATCAGGGTTTCAGGTTCAAGGTTTCAGGTTTCAGGTTGCGTCATTGCGAGGCGCGCAGTGCCGAAGCAATCTCCGCGTTTATCGGTTGGAGATTGCTTCGCCTGCGGCTCGCAATGACATTCTTCGTACCCATTCCGTAGGGGCGACCTTTATGGTCGCCCGAAACAGGGCAGCCACAGGGGAACCGCCCCAACGAAGCCAACAGAAATCGGTCGGTTCGCGCCAAAATCCGTAGGGGCGGCTCGCGAGCCGTCCCTACGCCCACTTCTGCATTTCGGCTTGTCGGAAACCAAATCTTTGCTGAGTTCAATGATTCGTAGAGACGCCCAAATTGGGCGTCTCTACCGAGCTGCAATGCGTTTTTCCCTGCCGATTTCATCCTGATTAGCCCACAGAGCGTATCAAAGGGTGAAATATCGGCGCGATACCATCGCACGGTGAGCAGTTACAAATCTGTGTTCATCTGTGGACTATTTTTTTACCTTCGGACACATTGCACAGTCACGCCAAAACAAAAAATGCAAAAATTACGCTTCACGTTTTCACGCATCACAAATTCATTTTTCATTGCAGCAGCGCTGCTGCCCCTGCCCCTGCTGACTTCCCCCCTGCATCACGATGAGGCGTTGTATGCCGGCTGGGCGCGGCTCATCAGCAGCGGGATTGACCCCATGCTGAACACCGTGCCGGTGGACAAGCCGCCACTTTTCATTTACACGCTGGCGCTCTTTTTCCGGCTGTTCGGCGTGAGCAATATTGTGGCGCGAATGCCGTCGCTGCTGGCGCACGCGGCGACACTGTGGCTGACGTTTCGGCTGGGGAGCGCGCTGTATCGCCCGGCGGTGGGAGCGGTTGCCGCGCTGCTGCTGGCGCTGTCGCCGTTTGCGGTGTCATTCGCACCGACCATCCTCACCGACCCGCTGCTGGTTGCGCTGGTGATGGCGTCGCTGCTGGCGGCAGTGCGCGGAAAATCGGTGTGGGCGGGTGTGTGGCTGTCGCTCGCCGTGGCGACCAAACAGCAGGGCATTTTTTTCCTGCCGCTGACACTGGCTTTCTTGATAGTTCGTCAGTCCACAGATACACACAGTTGGACACAGATGAAAGATTCAAAATTTATCTGTGACAATCTGTGTTCATCTGTGGACAAAAAAAACACCGCCCGATTTTTGCTCACGCTCGCCGTGGGGCTGGCGCTGCCGCTGGTGTGGGATATGAACCGCGATTATCGTCCCGGCTTTTGGCTGCAATCATCGCTCAGTTACGGCGGTGTCACCCTCGCCGCCGAACATTTCAGCGAGCGGCTGGCGGGGTTTCTGCACCTGCTGGGGTTCGCCACCGCCATCCCCGCGCTGAACATCGCTTTTACGGCGGGGATGGCGCTGCTGCTGGCAACCTCGCGTTGGCGGCGGCACGCATTCACCGATTGGCTGCTGGCGGGATTTTCGGTGGGGTTTGTGCTGCTGCACGCCATGTTCAGTTTTCAAATTTGGGACAGGTATCTACTGGGAGTGATACCGCTGCTGGCAC
>JALVZI010000147.1:0-5366 GCA_027022125.1 Anaerolineae bacterium
ACCACAAATATTTACAAATTTTAAATGTCATTCCGGAATTTCCCGCAGGGAAATATCCGGAATCCACAGCAAAAAATAGTGGATTCCCGCTTTCGCGGGAATGACATGCGCTTCTTTTTCGATTATATATCTCGGGGTATATCGCATTTATAGGTTTTTTGAGTTTTGTCAGTCAATCAGCTCAAAAACTTTAAGTTCTCTGCGCCTCTGTGTCTCTGCGGTGAAAAATTAACCTTTTTCCAAAAAAGGCATCTCAAACCGTTTAAGGTGACTTCATAATTTCGCGCAAAACGATGGTGGCATATACCCCCGGCGGCAGCGAAAACGACACCACCAGCCCCTCATCCCACCCCAGCGATGCATCCGCCAGCGGGATGCGATACGGGCGGCGCTCGCCATTAAAGTTGACGCCGGGCACGCGAAAATCGCCGAGCGAGATTTCCTCTTCCACCAGCACTGCCGCTTCGCGTGCGCCGGGCTTGCCCTGCGCCGTCAGCATTTTTACACCGAACATGGGACCCGCCGGACTGATAGTCAGCGCATCGGCGCGGGGCTGCTCCGCCGCCGCATCTTCTACCACAAAACACGCGCCGTTGCGATGAATGTATGCCACATCCCCCGTTTCCAACCGGTGGATGGCGGGCAATCGCTGCGCCAGCAGTTTGTTGAACAGATGCGATTGGTATGCCGACACATACAGCCGTTTCAGCCGCCGGTCGAGCGCGCGCACCGCTCGGCGGGGGTCGCCGGTGCGAACCAATTGGCGCAGCACGGCGCGCTCATCGCGCAGAAAGGGGGGAAAGGCTTCCAGCGCCGCCGCCCAATCGCCACTATCGAACAGCGCGCGGGCATGTTGCGCGGGCGCGGCTTCGGTGGGTTGGGGCTTGCCGAGCAGTTCGCGCAAAAAAGTGTCCATATCGTTTTGCACCAGCGCTTTGCCCAACCACTGCGAGTTGTTTCGATGCCCGAACCGCTGTTTGCCGAAATAGTTGGGCACGCCGCGCGCCTGCAATTGCACCAAAATCGCTTCGGCGGCGGGTAATGCCGATTTTTCCACCCCGCGCACGCGGATGACGAATTTGTTGCCCGCCGAATGTCCCGGTTTGAGTTTGTTTCGGTGGCGGGCAACACGCAGGATTTTCACGCCGGGAATTTCCAGCGCGCGCGCCGCATCTTCGGTAATGCCGTCCACTGAAAATGTCTGCCGGGTGACGGCGTGTGCATCTTTCAGCCCGGCATATCCAATGGCTTTGCGGTTCACACCCAGCGCACGCGCCATCATCCCCAGCACTTTCAGGGTGGTCAGGTTTGTTTTTTCAATGGTGATATACACGTGCTGCCCCTCGCCGCTCGGTTCGTATTTTGGAATTTCTTCCACAAAAAAATCGGCGGGGGTGGTTTTTATTTGCCCGCCGATGCCCGGCAGGTCGGCGGTGAGGTAGGGTTTCGGGTTAGTTTCAAGTTTCAAGTTTCAAGTCCAAAGTCGGGTAGTGGTTAGTTTTCAGTCATCAGTTTTCAGTTTTCAGTGGTCAGTGGTCAGTCCAAAGTTTCAAGTCCAAAGTCCAAAGTCATCACGTTTCACACATCACGAAAGCAAGGAGCAGGAAGCAAGAAGCAAGGGAATGAATAACTCACGCATCACGCATCACGTTTCACGGTTCACGCATCACGCAATACGAAATACGGTTCAACCAATCTCCAATCTCTATTATAGCACCAACTGTAAATTTGTCGCATCTTTTGCAGAGCGATTGTGTTTTATTTTTTATGACAGTTTAACATTTCCCCATTGAAGAGGTGAAGATATGGCAAGACGAGTGGTTATCACCGGCGTGGGCACGGTGAATCCACTGGGAAACGATGTTCCCACCACGTGGAAAAATTTATTAGCCGGAAAATCCGGCATTGATACCATCACCCATTTCGACCCGACCGGGTTCGGCACGCGATTTGGCGGCGAAGTGAAAGATTTTGACCCGGAAGCACTGTTCGGCAGACGCGCCGCGCGCCGGATGGACAGATTCACACAATTTGCGCTGGCTGCGGGTATACAGGCAGTTGAAGATTCGGGCATTTTAGAGGCATCGCCCGACCGTACCCGCATCGGCACAGTCATCGGGTCGGGCATTGGCGGGATGAACACCTTGCTGGCACAGCACACTGTGCTGGAAACAAAAGGCGTGCGCCGAGTCAACCCGTTTTTCATCCCCATGATTTTACCCGATACCGCCGCCGCACAATTGGCAATTGAATACCGCTTTCAGGGACCATCCATGGCGATTGTCTCGGCATGTGCCAGCGGCACCAACGCCGTCGGCGAGGCATTCGAGATGGTGGCACGCGGCAGCGCCGATGCCATCATCGCCGGGGGCGCAGATTCGCTCATCAATCCGCTGGTTTTTGCCGGATTCGCCATTATGAAAGCCTTTTCCACCCGCAACGACGACCCCGTTCACTCCTGCCGCCCCTTCGACAGCACCCGTGACGGGTTCGTCGCCTCCGAAGGTTCGGCGCTGCTGGTGCTGGAAGCGTTGGAACACGCCCGCGCGCGCGGGGCACACATTTACGCGGAAGTCATCGGTTACGGCACATCGGTGGATGCAGACAATATGGCAGCGCCGCTCGCCGATGGCAGCGGGGCAAGTTTGGCGATGAAAAACGCGCTGCGCCGCGCCCAAATCGAACCGGAAGCGGTGGATTACATCAACGCGCACGGAACCGCCACCCGATTGAACGATGTCGCCGAAACGAAAGCCATCAAAACCGTGCTCGGCGAGCACGCATACAATATCGCCATCAGTTCCACCAAATCGATGACCGGGCATTTGCTCGGTGGGGCGGGCGCGCTGGAAGCGCTCATCTGCGCCAAAACCCTGCAAACCGACACCATCGCTCCGACCATCAATTTGCACGACCAAGACCCTGAATGCGATTTATATTACACCCCCAACCAACCGGAAAAACGTCCGGTGAATATCGCCATGTCCAATTCTTTTGGATTTGGCGGACATAACGCCACTATCGTTTTGCGAAAATACACCGCAAACGGCAACGGCGAAAAAGAGGAGTAGCAATTATGGAAACTTATGCACACATTGTCGGTTGGGGCATGTATGTGCCTGAAAATATTGTCACCAATGATGATTTGGCGAAAATTGTCGATACCTCCGATGAGTGGATTCGCAGCCGCACCGGCATCCGCGAGCGGCGCATTGCCACCGAAAAAGACACCACCGCCAGCATGGCAATCACCGCCGCCCGAGAGGCACTCGACCGGGCGCGCATCAACCCCGCCGATGTGGATTTGGTGATTGTGGCAACCGTCACCCCCGAATACCCCTTCCCTGCCACCGCGTGTCTGGTGCAGGATGCGCTTGGCGCTAAAAAAGCGGGGGCAGTGGATGTGAACGCCGGATGCAGCGGATTTATTTACGGATTGTCGCTGGCATCGGGGATGATTCGCTCCGAGCAAGCCAAAATAGCGGTTGTTGTCGGCGCAGAAACGCTATCCCGCATTACCGATTGGGAAGACCGCACCACCTGTGTGCTGTTCGGTGATGGCGCGGGGGCGGTGGTTCTGCAAGCCAGCGAAGAGCCGGGCGGCGTGCTGTCTACCGTGCTGGGGTCGGATGGCGGCGGCGGCAATTATCTGGTGATGCCCGGCGGCGGCAGCAAAAATCCCGCCTCGGTAGAAACGGTGAAAAACCGCGACCATTTCATAAAAATGAATGGACCCGAAGTGTACAAATTCGCCACACGGGTGATGGGTCGTGCCGCCAAAGAAGCGTGCGAAAAAGCAAACATCGATTTGGGCGATATTGATTTGTTCATCCCCCATCAGGCAAATGCCCGTATCATCAAATCGGCGGCAAAATACCTGAAACTGGATGAAAGCAAAGTTTTCCAAAATTTGCAGCATTACGGCAACACATCGTCTGCCTCTGTGCCGATTGCTCTGTGCGAAGCCATCCAAACCGGGCGCGTGCGCGACGGTGACGATTTGGTGCTGGTCGGGTTCGGTGCAGGATTGACATGGGGCGCAACAGTCGTCAAATGGGGATTGCCCATACCATACCAAAAACGGCAAAAATGGTATCGCGGGCTGCGCTGGGTGCTGTACCGCTGGGCGCAGCTCAGTTCGCGGCTCAACTGGTTCATTCTCAATATCGAAAATCGGCTGGCACATCGAAATATCCCCTCGATACCGAGCATCCCGTACATCACGGAAAAAGAAGACCCGCCGCAAAAATCATCGAACGGGCACAACGGGCACGGGAAAATCGAACCGGAGCAAACGGAGAAGGAGGAATAAAGGTAGGGATTCGTTGAATAGCTGAATCGTATTGCGTATTTCGTATTGCGTGAAACGTGATGAGTGATGCGTGAGTTATTCATTCCCTTGCTTCTTACTTCCTGCTCCTTGCTTTCGTGATGCGTGAAACGTGATGACTTTGGACTTGAAACTTTAAACTGACAACCAACCCTATGGCACAACACCGTTCGCATTTAATGGAAATACTGCGCCGCCACAGTGTGGCGCAAAAAGTTATCAGCGCTCCGCTGGCAGATAACGGGCTTGCCGATGAAGTCCGCTTTCCGTTTTTGGCTCTGGTCGGGCAAATGGAAATGAAACTCGCACTGTTGCTGTCGCTGGTAAACCGAAATGTGGGCGGCGTATTGCTGATTGGTCCGCGCGGCACGGGCAAAACCACCGCCGTGCGCGGGCTGGTCGAACTGATGCCCACCGTGACACGCAGTCTGTGTCCGTATGGCTGCACCGAAACCGCCGTGGAGGCGCTGGGCATTGATGCCATCTGCGCCGATTGCGCCAAAAAATACGCCGCCGGTGAGTCGCTGACCGCCACCGAGCCGATGCGGTTGATTGAATTGCCGCTGAACAGCCGTTTGGAAGATGTGGTCGGCGGCATCAATGAGCGGGTTGCCATCGAACAGCAGAAAGTTCAATTGCAGCGGGGTATTCTCAGCTACGCCGACCAAAATATGCTGTATATTGATGAAGTGAATTTGCTGGATGACGCCATCATCAACGCCATTTTGGATGCCGCCGCGCAGGGGATGTTCACCGTGCGGCGGGGGGCGATGAGCGCCACATATCAATCGCGGCTCTTTTTGGTGGGGTCGATGAACCCGGAAGAGGGGAAACTGCGCCCGCAAATTCAAGACCGCTTCGGGCTGCGAGTGGTGGTGCGCGGGCTAACCGATGCCGCCGACCGGCTGGAAGCGTATCGCCGCGCGGTGGCATACCAGCAAAATCGGCATCAATTTGCCGCCGAATGGCGGTTTGAAACCGAGCAAGCCACTACCGAAATTCAAGCCGCGCGCGAGCGATTGCCCCGCGTCACATT
>JALVZI010000147.1:5376-12572 GCA_027022125.1 Anaerolineae bacterium
CGTCACATTTGCGCCGGATGTGGAAAAAACGGGGCTGCGCTGGGTGCAGGAGTTGCACATCGAAAGCCACCGTGCGGAAATTACCATGCTGGAAGCCGCGCGGGCTTATGCCGCGCTCGATGAACGCGACACCGCCACGCTCGATGACCTGCGGGTTGTTGCCCCGATGGCGCTTCGCCAGCGAGAAAGCACATTCATCACCGATTATATGGCGAAAGAAACCGATTACGACCACCAAATCGGCGACATTATTTCCGGCTAAAAAATCACCCCCGACACCAAAATTATATTGGCATACGGTGTAAATTCGCCGGTGCGAATGACCGCGCGCGCCGATTCGGTTTCGCTTTTAAAGATGACGTGCGTCACAAATTCAATCGGCGTATCGCCCAAAATTTCCTGCACCGCCGCATACAATTGCGGGCTGACGGTGGTCATCTCTTCGGCGATGATTGCTTTTTCCACCTGCATTTCGCCCAAAACCGCACGCAGTGTTTCCAGAAATGACGGCACACCGGCAACCAGTGCCAAATCGATGCGCCGGGTTTGTGCCGGAATTGGCAATCCCGCATCGGCGACAACCAGCGTGTCGGTGTGCCCCAGTCCGGCAATCACCGCCGAAATCGGTTGATTCAACAGCCCCGTTTTTTTCACTGTCCACCTCCC
Organism: Anaerolineae bacterium; assembly: GCA_027022125.1. GTDB lineage: Bacteria > Chloroflexota > Anaerolineae > 4572-78 > 4572-78 > JANTHQ01. The sequence goes on from JALVZI010000147.1 coordinate 6,043, forward strand.
AAAAAGCGCAGATTTCAGCCATCAGTTTACCACAAAATTGTCATCTGCGCACCGATTGACTCTATTAAAAAGTTGCCATCTCCCCTGCTTCCGTCTATAATCAAAACAAGCAAACTTCTGGCAAGAAAATAAATTATTCCCACCGCAGTGAATGTGGCGCAATCGCGCCGGAGACAAACAGTTTCAGCAATGAAAGGAGATTTTCAATGCAAGGTTTAATGATGGATTACCCCCTCACCCTCGACCGGATTTTGGAGCACGCCAACAAGTTATTCCCCCACAAACGCATTTCAACCAAACAACCCGACGGCTCCATCCATCGCTACACGTATGCCGATTTGTACAAACGGGTTAAACGGTTGGCAAATGTGCTGCAAAAATTAGGCGTCAAACAGGGCGACCGGGTGGGCACATTTGCGTGGAACGGCTATCAGCACGTCGAAATGTATTTCGGTATTCCCGCCATCGGTGCGGTGTGCCACACGCTGAATATCCGCTTGTTCCCCGACCAGTTGGCGTATGTGGTCAATCACGCCGAAGATAAAGTAGTTTTTATTGATGCCACCCTGCTGCCCCTTTTCGAGCGCGCATCCGACAAAATTACCACAGTGGAACAATATGTGCTGGTCAATGCGCCACAGGGCATCGAAACAAAATTGCCCAATATCGTCCATTATGAAGACCTGATGGCAGATGTGGATGACGATTTCGAGTGGCTGAAACTGGACGAAAACACGGCGATGGGTATGTGCTATACCAGCGGAACCACCGGCAATCCGAAAGGCGCGCTGTACAGCCACCGCTCGATGTTCCTGCACACCATCGGCGAAAATCAGGCGAATGCGCTCGGTTTGACCGAAGCGGACAGCGTGCTGATGGTTGTGCCGCAATTCCATGCGATGGCGTGGGGGTTGCCATATGCCTGCGCTTATTCCGGCGCAGAAATGTTTATGCCCGGTCCGCACCTGAAACCGGAACCGCTGGCAGAAATCATCGCCACCGAGAAAATCACGGTTGCCGCCGGTGTGCCGTCCATTTGGAACGGATTGTATCACGAATTGCGGCAAAACCCGCGCGATATTTCCAGCGTGCGCGCGCTGATTGTCGGCGGGTCGGCAATGCCGCGCAGTCTCATTAAAGCGTATGAAAAAGACCTGCACGTCAACGTGCTGCACGCATGGGGCATGACCGAAACATCGCCGTTGGGCACGGTTTCAAAACTGCAATCGCACCATGCCAACCTGACCGATGAAGAAAAATGGGACATCAAAGCGAAACAGGGTTATGTTGTGCCCGGCATCGAAATGCGCATCGTCAACGATGAAGGCGAAGAATTGCCGTGGGATGGCACAACGATGGGCGAAGTGCAGGTGCGCGGTCCGTGGGTTGTGCGCGATTATTATAAACTTGAAGGTTCATCCAACCAATTCACCAAAGATGGCTGGTTCCGCACCGGAGATGTCGCCACCATCAGCGATGACGGTTATATGCAGATTACCGACCGCACCAAAGACCTCATCAAAAGCGGCGGCGAATGGATTTCCAGTGTGGAACTGGAGAACACGCTGATGGCGCATCCTGCCGTGCGCGAAGCCGCCGTCATCGCCATACCGGATGAACGCTGGGCGGAACGACCGCTGGCGGCAATTGTGCTCACCGAAGATGCAGGCGACATTACCGCCGACGATTTGCGCGAATTTCTACTGCCGAAAGTTGCCAAATTCTGGATACCCGACAAATTCGTGTTCATCGCCGAAATTCCAAAAACCAGCGTCGGCAAATTCGACAAAAAAGTTTTGCGCCGCCGTTATACCGCCGGTGAACTGGGCTAGTCAAACCGATGCTGTCATCGCTGAAAATACTCGATTTTTCCACCCTGTTGCCCGGTCCTTTTGCGACCATGCTGCTGGCGGATTGGGGTGCGGACGTGTTGCGTGTCGAAGCGCCCCACCGCCCCGATTTGGCGCGCACCGCGCCGCCATTTGAAAACGGTGTTTCGGCATGGCACGCGCTGCTCAGCCGCAACAAAAAATCCATCGCGCTGGATTTGAAAAAACCCGGCGCGGTGGAAATTGTGAAAAAACTGGTGCAAACGTATGACATCGTGCTGGAGCAATTTCGCCCCGGGGTGATGGATAAACTGGGCATCGGGTATGATGCGCTGAAAGAAATCAACCCGCGCCTGATTTTCTGCTCGCTGACCGGTTACGGGCAGACGGGACCCTACAAAAATCGCGCCGGACACGACATCAACTTTTTGGCACTTTCCGGTATTATGAGTTACACCGGGCGCAAAGCCGACGGACCACCGCCGCTCGGCATTCAAATCGCAGACATCGGCGGCGGCTCGCTGGGGGCGGTGACGAGCATTTTGGCAGCAGTGGTGCATCGCCAGCACACCGGCGAAGGGCAGCGGGTAGACATCAGTATGTTCGACATGGCGGTGGGACTCAGCGCCCACATTGCCAGTTACTATCTGGTGGGCAACACCCTGCCCGACCGCGAAAATTTGTTTTTGAATGGCGGCAGTTATTACGATTTTTACCGCACCCGCGACGGGCGGCATCTGTCGGTGGGCAGTTTGGAACCGCAATTCTGGCGCGGATTCTGTCAGGCTATCAACCGTCCCGATTTGATTGACGACGGGTTAAATCCCGACCCGGAAACGCAACAGCGGGTCAAAATTGAAATTCAGACGGAAATAGCCAAACGCACGCTGGCGGAATGGACGGAAATTTTCGGTGCGCTGGATGTATGTGTCGAACCGGTGCAGACCATCGCCGAAACGGTGGCGCACCCGCACACCCGCGCGCGCCGCATGGTGGTGGATGTTCCCCGCCCCGATGGGGGGTCGCAGCGGCAAATTGCCAACCCGTTCAAGTTTTCGGCGGGCGAACCCCGATACCGGCACACCGGCGGCGCACTCGGCGCAGACACCGAGTCGGTACTGCGGGAAATGGGCTATTCGGCAGAAGCCATCGCCCGGTTTCGGGAAAAGGGCGTGTTCGGTGATTCGTGATTCGTGATTCGTGATTCGTGATTCGTGAAAAACTAAATTCCCGCTGCACGATTGTCAAATCACGCCTCACGTTTCACACATCACAAATATTCAAAAGCAGGAGAAACATTATGAACGACGCATTCATTGTTGAAGCGGTGCGCACTCCCGTTGGCAGACGGGGCAAATCGCTGGCAAATACCCACCCGGTGGATTTGCTGGCGCATCTTTTTTCCGAAACGGTTGACCGGTTGAGCATTGACCCCGCGCTGGTGGATGATGTGATTGTCGGCTGTGTTGACCAAACCGGCGAGCAGGCGTTCAATGTGGGGCGAAACGCATGGCTGTCGGCGGGGCTGCCCGAATCAGTGCCCGCAGTCACGCTCGACCGGCAGTGCGGTTCCAGCCTGCAAGCCATTCAGTTCGCCGCGCAGGGCATTATGGCGGGGCAGTACGATTTGGTTTTCGCCGGCGGGGTGGAATCGATGACCCGCGTGCCGATGGGCGTGACCATGCAGGTGGGTCCCGGCATTCCGCTGACCGAATCGCTGAAAAAACGGTACGGGTTGAAAGACGGGCAGTGGTTCAACCAAGCCGTCGGCGCACAGATGATTGCCGAGCGGTGGGGGCTGACCCGCGAAGATTTGGACAGATTCAGTCTGGAAAGCCATCGGCGGGCAGCAGCGGCGCGGGCGGCGGGATATTTCGATGCGGAAATTATCCCCGTGCCGGTGAAAAACGAGGCGGGCGAAACCGTGCTTTTTGCGGTGGATGAAGGCATCCGCCCCGATACCACCTTTGAGCAGATTTCTGCGCTGAAACCCGCGTTTGACGGGCTGCCGGATATCACGGCGGGCAATTCCAGCCAAATTTCCGATGCCGCGAGTCTGACGGTGCTGGCTTCGGCGGAGATGGCGGCGCGGCTGGGGCTGACGCCGCGCGCCAAATTCCGCGCCTTCGCGGCGGTGGGGGTTGACCCGGTGACCATGTTGACAGGACCCATTCCCGCCACCCAAAAAGTGTTGGCGCGCGCCGGGCTGTCGGTGGATGATATAGATTTGTTTGAAGTGAATGAGGCTTTCGCACCGGTGGTACTGGCATGGCAAAAGGAAATCGGCGCGCCGATGGAGAAGGTGAATGTAAATGGCGGCGCGATTGCGCTGGGGCATCCGCTGGGGGCAACCGGCGCCAAACTGATGGCGACACTGTTGCACGAGTTGGAGCGGCGAGCGGGGCAATTCGGGCTGATTGCCATCTGCGAGGGGGGCGGCATGGCAAACGGCACCATCATCGAACGAGTATAGCAGAGCGCAGGGAGCACGGGGCAATCCATACTCCCTGCGCCATACTTCTCACGCCTGAATTTGCCAATTTTTACGGTCGGGCTATAATATATTTCGCAAACGCCGATATGTGCAATGGCGTTTTATTTATGCCGAAGTGGCGGAATAGGCAGACGCGCTACGTTCAGGGCGTAGTGGGCTTTACGCCCGTGTGGGTTCGACTCCCACCTTCGGCACTCCGTTGCGGGGTGGAGCAGAGGTAGCTCGCCAGGCTCATAACCTGGAGGTCAGAGGTTCGAATCCTCTCCCCGCTACCTTTTTGGCAAACAGTGCTTTCAAGGTGTAAGCCAACTGTTTGCCATTTGCTATCAGTGCCCATTTTGCGCCGCATTCGTCTAGAGGCCTAGGACACCACCCTCTCAAGGTGGCGACACGGGTTCGACTCCCGTATGCGGTATTGGGGTGATAGCGCAATTCAATGTGTGGTGGCTATAGCTCAATGGTAGAGCACCTGGTTGTGGCCCAGGAGGCTACGGGTTCGAGCCCCGTTAGCCACCCTTTTTCAAAAATATGCCTCCGTAGCTCAGTTGGCAGAGCAGCCGCCTTGTAAGCGGCCGGTCGTTGGTTCGAATCCGACCGGGGGCTCTCAAACCCTACCGACATTTCGGTGGGGTTTTTTGCTTTTGACAATCTCTCCGGCACCGACTAAATTCTCCGTTTCAGGTGTGACCCCCATTCAATATCACCCCCCTGACTAACAATAGTCCGAAATTCCTATCAAGACGGCGTGACCACCCTTTACATCGGCAACTATTACGAAAAGACCGGCAGCGCCGTGACCAAATACTACTACTTCGGCGGTCAGCGGGTTGCCATGCGAGACAGTTCGGGGGTAAAATACTTCCACAGCGACCACCTCGGCAGTGCAACCTTAACAACCAATCAGAGCGGCGGCATATACCACCAAATCCGCTACAACCCGTATGGCAGCCAAGATTGGAGCAACGGACTCGCCCCCACCGACTACAACTTCACCGCCCAGCAGCTCGAAAGCGGCTTTGGGCTGCTCGATTACCACGCCCGCTATTACGACGCCACGTTGGGGCGCTTCATCTCGCCGGATAGCGTGATTCCCGATTACGCCAATCCGCAAGACTTGAACCGGTACTCGTATGTGCGGGGCAATCCGGTCAGGTTCACCGATCCGAGTGGGCACTACACTTTTGAAGATGACCCCGATGATATGGCGTTCATCTCGCCAAATCGAAATCCATTTGGTGAGTCCATACGGCAAAATAGCGATGGGTGTTTTGATGATGGCGCGTGTAATGGGAACAACTTGCTATCAATACCAAATGGAACTCTATCAATTGAAGTTCCTGTTTCTGGGAATATAGGCTTGGAAGGACATACATCTTTTGGGATAATTCATTTGGACGACAATGGAAATATCGCAATAGGTACACTATCTGAAGGATTGGGATTAAATACAGGTGTGGGGGTATCACCTGGTGGGTTGGCTATTACGGTAACAGATGCCGATACCATCGGTGATTTACCTGGTACATCAGTAAATTATGGAATAGGAGGAACTGTTTATGGACCTGGAGGCGCAGGTATTGATAGTGTACTAATGCATAATCCCAATTCAGATGACTATATAAAAGGAATCACTGGTTATGCTTTTTTGGGTCCCGAAATTCCATTCTATTTACTCCCAGTTTACGCACACGGAAACTTCTCTGTGATGCAGGATTTTGCGCTACTAACGTTCAATGCAAACACAAGACACTTGTGCATTGGTAATTGTACTCTTTCTGACCTTCATTGATAAAAAAGACAAAAGTGGAGATTTTAGTATGGATGCGACTGTTGACCCTCTTGGATTAATAATTCTTGTTAGTTCTCTTGTTGTTTCTCAAGTTGCCGGCCTAATAATTTTTATCTGGCCACATAAATTTGTTAAGATAATAATGCTTATTTTTGCGAAAATAAAAGATACTTTTTTTGATAGAGAATCTATCATCCCATTAGTTGACCCATATGGTTCAATTTCGATATATTTTTATCGGATTATAGGGTTTATACTCTTTTCTGTATCATGCGGGGCTTTACTATTGGTGTTTCGTTTACTACAAATGGCAAAATAAAATATACCCTACGGCAGCGAGCACTCGCCCCCACCGACTACAACTTCACCGCCCAGCAGCTCGAAAGCGGCTTTGGGCTGCTCGATTACCACGCCCGCT
>JALVZI010000148.1 GCA_027022125.1 Anaerolineae bacterium
TCGGGATTCTGGTAGAGGACGGGCGCATCGAAGGCGGGGAGTGCCGCGAATGCGGCCCGCAGGTCGGCGGGTTGGGCGCGGTGGGCGGAAAAGAGCAGAAACGCCGCTGCCACTGCCGCCATTCCCGCCGATGCGTTCCGCAGCGCGGATGTTTTTCGCGCCAGTGCCAGCGCCGCCACCGCGAAATTCGCCAGCAGTACCGCCAGCAATCCCCACTGAATCGCCCCGCCGACCACCCACGCCACATCGAGATTCGGCACGCGGATGAACTGCCACGTTTTCATCAGCGGCGAATATCGCCATTTGAAAAAAGTTTCGGGCGCGAAAAGGGGTAGTCCCGTTTCCAGCAAACGGTTCTGCCACAAATCGAAATCGACCGCCACACCCGGAATCTGCATCAGCACGCTGAACGCCCACAGACCGCCGATGAGCCATTTCACGCGACGGGTGGCATTTTCCAGCACCGGCGCGAGCAGAATGACCCAGAAGGGCAGGGTGGGCACCATAAACCGCGCTCCCCACGCGAAACCGCCGTGCCACATAAACCATTTGCCGTACAGCAGCAGGTGAATCAAAATGACGGCGGCGATGCTCCATAACTCGGTGCGGTGGTTGCGCCAAAAATAGCGCACGCCGAAAAAACTGAGCAGGAAAATGATATTATACCACAAAAATCCGCGTCCGGGGCTGATGAGTTGTCCGGCGATACCCTGCCACCAAATGGCGGAAAATGTTTCCTGTGGCAGATAGCCTGTGCTGAGCGGGTCGCCGTAACGGGCGATGTTGAATGCCAGCAGCGCAAAACCGATGAGCGCGAGCGGGATAGTGAATAGTGAATAGTGAATAATGAATAGTGAAAGATGATGCGTGATGCGTGAAACGTGATGCGTGAAACGTGAAACGTGATGCGTGAAACGTGAAACGTGATGCGTGAAACGTGATGCGTGATGCGTGAAACGTGATGCGTGAGACGGATAGGGATTTGTTGAATCGCTGACCGCTGACTGCCGACCACCACCGACTTTGGACTTTGGACTTTGGACTTTGGACTCTAAACTTTGAACCTTGAACCTTGAACTTTGAACTTTGAACTTGAAACCCGAAACCACCAATTCCAGCCCGAAAACCGCCAGAAAGACCGCTTCGGCGTAGCGGGTGGCGACTGCCCAACCGAGCGTCAGTCCCGCCGCCAGTGCGAACCGCGCCCGCCCCGTTTGCCGCAATTTCAGCAGCGAGAACGCGGTTGCCAGCAGCAGCGTCCCCGCCAGTGGGTCGCTGAAAAAGGTTTTGGCATACGGCAGCGCCATCGTGCCCGTGCCGAAAATGAGCGCGGCGGTCAGCGCGGTGCGGTCGCGGAAACCGAGCGTTTGCAGATATGCCGCCAACAGCACGGCGGTCAGCGCGGTGAGCAGACTGCCGAACAGCAGCGTGGCGGTCGCCGTGCCGAAAAAGGGCACAACCAGCCCCAACACGGTCAGCGGCAGCGCCAACAGCGGTTGCCCCGCGCCCTTTCGAGAATAGAGCCGCCCATCCAGCCCGAACGTGCCCTGTTGCAGCCCCATCCAGCGCAATTGCTCAATATCCCACGCCCCGCGCCGAGCCAGACTTTCGGCAGTGGCGAACATCGCCTGCCCGTCGCTGGAATGAAACTGCGCGGAATATGTCAGCAAATATATGGAAAAGAGGAAGAGAAAAAGCAGTCTTTTCATAATTACGAATGGGCGAATGAGCGAATGGGCGAATGGGCGAATGGGCGAATAGGCGAATGGTAAAATTCGTAACTCGCTATTCGCTATTCGCTATTCGCTATTCGTCATTCGCTATTTCAAAATATACAGATACAGCCGCCCGCCGGCAATGTCGGCTTGATGGGCGGGGGCGCGCCCGCCGAGCCACTGCGCCAGCGATTCCTCCGCCGGGGTGGTCACGGCGGGGTCGGCATCGAACACCCACACGGCGTCATTTTCCGCGCGAATGCGGTTCAGCAGGGCAGTGGTTTTCGCCGCCACAGTGGTGGTCGAGTCGGCGTAATCGTCCAGCATATAAAAACGATGGTCGCTGCGCAGATACGGGAAAAACCAGTCATACGCCGTTTGGTCGTTCAGCAAAATTGCCTCTTTGACCGGTTGCTCATCCAACCAACGGATGACTGTGCCGTATGGACTGGCATCCAGCCGCGAGGCGAAATATGCCGTTTTCAGCCGCGCACCGGCGGGAATTGCCCCCACCAGCAAAATGACCGACAGCACCAGCGGCGCCCATCGCCGTGCGGAAATGACGGCGGGGGTTTCCAGTTGACGCCAGACCACCAGCGAAAATTCTCCCGCCAGCAGCACGATTATCACCGTGCGGGTGATGACTGTCGCCGCCAGCAGCCAGTGTTCGGTGGGGAACATCGCAAAAAAGATATTCCCTTCGATGACGTTCAGCACGCTCAAAATGGCGGCGTAAATGCCGCCGCGCAGATTCGGCATCAGCAGGGCGATGAACACCAGCAGCCAGCCGAGCCACTGCGGACTGTATCCTTTCGAATACAGAAAAAAGAGGCTGACGACCAGCGCAGTGAATGCGACCACCACTTTCGGCTGCCGCCAATCGGTGCGACGGGTGTATAAAAATGCGCCAATCGCCGCGAAAATGACCGAAATGATGCTCCACGGCAGCGGCGAGCCGGGCGCGTCGGCGGGCGTCCACGCCAGATTTCGCATATCCAACGGGATGATGCCGTAATCGAAATTGCCTTCCAGCAGCGCCCAGACGGTTTCCCACGATTGCCGCACGCCGGTAATTTGGAACGAGCCGAATGCCAACTGCGGATTCTGCCGGAAGAAGGGGTAGCCGATGAGGGTGACGGTGGCGGCGAAAATTGCCAGATAGAGCAGCGTGCGCCGCACGTTCAGCGTTAAATTGAGAGCGGGGATGCGCCACTGTCCGCGCTCGCCGGGGCGGGAGAGGGTTTGGATGCCGACCGGTAGCAGCATCACCGGCAGTAACTTTATCATAAATCCCACGCCGGTAAAAAACGCGCTCAAATACGGGCGATTTTCCAGCAGCAGATAGAGGCTCAGCAGAAAGAAAAAGAGCGGGTAACTTTCGAACCAGCCGGTGAAAGTGTACACCGGCGCGAAAAAGAGGGCGTACATCCACGCGGATTTGAACGCTTTTTCCGGCGAAATTTTGCGGGCGATGAGATAGAGCAGGATAAAATTGCCTGTTTCAAACAGCAGAAAAACGCCGCCCAGCCCCAGCGAAAACCACAAATTGGGATAATCCCACGGCGGCAGCAGGGTGCTGGCACGCCAAACCCACAGCATCAGCAGCGGGAAAAGGGGTGGGTAGGTTGTCCAAATGGTTCGGTATGGGATGTAACCCTGCCGCGCCAGTTGGGCAAATTCCCGATACCAGTAAAAATCACTGAAATCGAGCACCAGCCCGCCGGGGCGATACGCCACCAGCGTCAGCACGCGAAAGGTGACAAACAGCAGCAACAGCAGGAGGAAGTTTCGGGTTTCAGGTTTCGGGTTTCGGGTTTCGGGTTTCAAGTTAGTCAGTCCAAAGTCTCACGTCCAAAGTCCAAAGTCGGGTAGCAAAGTAGCAGGGTTGCAGGGTTGTTCAAGGTTTCTGGTTTCAAGCCCAAAGTCACGTTTCACGAATCACGCATCACGTTTCACGCATCACGATTCAGCGAATCAGCGATTCAACGCATCTCTATCTCTATCCCTATCCCTATCCGTCTCACGCATCACGTTTCACGCATCACGCAATACGAATCTCCAATCTCCAATAACTAGGTTCTGTTGACGTTTGCCGATTTTTCATCCTGAGTAGCCCGCAGGGCGTATCGAAGGGTAAAAATCGGCAAGAAAAACGCCCTTCGATACGCGGTTTGCGGAGCAAACCGCTACTCAGGATGCGTTTTTCCCACTGAAAACGAAACGTCAACAGAA
>JALVZI010000149.1 GCA_027022125.1 Anaerolineae bacterium
CACGGTGTTTCGCTATGGATTCCGGATATTTCCCTGCGGGAAATTCCGGAATGACATTAAAAATCCGTGAAATTTGTGGAAATTCGTGGCTGAAATTCAGTCACACAAAAAGTTTCAACCAGTTCTGCAACAATTTTTAACCGACCCCAACACCGCACACGGTATCGCTTTTGCCGCCAGAATTCCCATCGTTTTTTTTGCCTGCGGCTATTACGGGCTGTTCAGTTTGATTTTTGTGCCGCCCGCCGTGTGGATAGTTATTCCGGCAAAACCGCATCTGCGGTGGCAATTAGCCGGATTCGCGCTCGCCGCTGTGCTGGTTGCCGCCGTGTTGGAATCGCTGGCACTGCCGCTGGCACTGCATCCCGTCCCGCCGATTGACACCGCTCAACCGTGGCAGCAGTGGATAAATCGGCGCGCCGGCACGCCCAGAATTGTACTGCTTCCGTCCAACGCCCCGCTCCGTGCCGCTGTCGAAAAATATCTGCCGCCGGTGTACACTGACCCGGAGAACCGCGTGACGATTTTCCAAATGCCGTAATGCTATTTGTCATTCGCCATTTGTCTTTCGCTCATTCACACCATTCGCAGATTCACCTGTTCGTAAAAAAGTTTTCCCTCAAAATCTTTACACAATCTTCATACAATCGCCAAATAGCCGTTATATTGAACCGTTATACTGTTATCAGTTGCAACTGAATCACCACCATAGAGGGAAAATATGACCCGCAAAAAACCTGTCCGCAAAAAGAAAAAACAAGCATCCAGACCGAACTGGTTGATTCCGGTCGTCGTTGCCGCCGCCATCGTTTTCATCGGCGGTGGTGCACTGCTGGTAAACAGCAGTCAGCCAAAGTCAACCGCCGCCGATATCGAACAGACACTGGCACTCGGCGAAATCGTCTATCAGGAAAATTGTGCCGCCTGTCACGGCGAACGCGGCGAAGGGCACATCCAACTCGATGCCCCCGCGTTGGACAGCACTGAACACGCATGGCATCACCCCGACACACAGATTATCGAACTCATCCGCAGCGGTGGGCAACAAATGCCGCCCGTGGGGGCAAACTTCACCCCGCAAGAAGTTGAATCCGTCATTACTTACGTTAAACAGTGGTGGACACCGCAACAGCGCAACGCGCAGCGGGGGACAATCGGCGAGTAATTTTGCAAGACGGCGGGCGTGCTCAAACCATCGCTGGGCATTTCGCTCTCTCCGGTGGTTGGCGCACTGCTGATGTCGCTCAGCACGGTGATTGTCGCCATCAACACCCAATTCCTGCGGCGAGTGAAAATCGGCGCATGATGCGTGAAAACGTGATGCGTGATGCATGATTTTTCTTGCCAGCGGAGAATTCTGCCGTGAATCGGCTGTAACGGAACACAGATTGTACGGATAGCACTGATTCTCACTGATTTCTCTATTTTTATCCGCGTAAATCCGTTCAATCCGCGTCATTTGTCATTCGCCTATTCGCAAATTTGCCCATTTTTGCCCGGTAGTGCAAATATTTATCCACCGCGAGCATTACCGGTTGACGGAATTATCACGTTTCACTCATCACGTTTCACGAAAAAGGTGATTATGAGGGTCAATAAATCATACCCTTTCATCAAAAATAACCTAAAAAGGAACTTCAAATGACAAACTCTCATTTAATCGACGAAAATTTCTGCGCTGGTCGGGTTTGGGTGCAGCACTGCTGGCAACCGGCGGCGCGGGCGCACTACTCAGCGCGTGCAGTACCGAACCGGCGGCAACGGCAACCACTGCCGCCGCAACAGCAACCGGCGGCGCACTGCCGACCGTCACCCCCGCACCGACCACCGCCCTGAAACGCGCGCTCGATGCGGAATATTCGCTGCGCGCCACACCCACCAGCGTGTCCATTTTTCCCGGCAAAGAAACAAACGTGTGGGCGTATCGGGGCAAACCACTCGGCGGCGACCCCGCCAGTCTGCAACCGGTGGGCGATTCGTATCTCGGACCAACCTTCCGCGTGAAAAAAGGTCAGCGCATCCGCATCAATTTCACCAACGAACTGCCGGAAGAATCCATCACCCACTGGCATGGGTTCCACATCCCCGATGATATGGACGGGCATCCGCGTTTCGCGGTCGGTTCCGGCGAATCATACACCTATGAATTTGATATTCTCAACCGCGCCGGCATGTACTGGTATCACCCGCACCCGCACGGACGCACCGGACCACAGGTGTACGGCGGCATGGCGGGGCTGTTCATCGTTTCTGATGATGAAGAAGCCGCGCTCGGCTTGCCCGCCGGTGATTATGATATTCCGCTGGTGTTGCAGGATAGAGTTGTGGACAATGACAATCAACTGGTATACCTGCCCAACGGTATGATGGATCAAATGATGGGGTTTTTGGGGAACCGCTTGCTGGTAAATGGCAAACCGGAGATGGAACTTTCGGTGGAACGGCGCGCCTATCGTTTGCGATTTTTGAACGGCTCGAATTCTCGCATTTACAAACTGGGCTGGGCAGATGGCACACCGCTCACCGTCATCGGCACCGATGGCGGTCTGCTGGAAAAACCGGTTCAGCGCAATTATGTGACACTCGCGCCCGCAGAACGGATTGAGTTGTGGGTGGATTTCAGCCGGTGGGAATTGGGCAGCGAACTCACACTGAAAAGTCTGCCCTTTTTCGGTGCGACGCCCGGCAACGGCAGTGGCGTGCCCAACGGCGCGGAATTTTCCGTGCTGACGGTGAAAGTGGCAAAAGAAGCCACCGAAAATCCAACCCTGCCGGAAATGCTGACCCCCATCCCCCGCTATCGTGCGGAAGATGCCGTCAACGGCGACAACCCGCGCCGGTTTGAAATTGCGATGGCTCGCATGCAGTGGCTGTTGAACGGGCGCACGTTTGAAATGACCGCCACCGCCCCGAATGAAGTGGTAAAATTGGACACGCTGGAAATGTGGGAGTTTGTCAACACCAGCGGCGGCATGGGTATGATGGGCGGTGGCATGGCGCACCCGATGCACGTGCACGGACTGCAATTTCAGGTGGTCGAGCGACAGGTGGCATCACAACATCGCTCGGCGTGGGAATCGGTGAGTGAGGGTTATGTGGATGAAGGCTGGAAAGATGCGGTACTGCTCATGCCCGGTGAGCGGGTCAAACTGCTGATGAAATTTGAGGATTTTACCGGACTGTATCTGTATCACTGCCACAATTTGGAACACGAAGATATGGGCTTGATGCGCAATTATCGCGTCGAGGCGTAATTTATTCGGCGGCGGTATCTGTTGGGGACGGTTCTTTCTCGAAGAGCATCAACAGCATCAGAAAAATCGTCCCCAGCACAATCGCCGAGTCTGCCAAATTGAAGGTGGCAAATCGCCATATGCCCCACCCGAAATCGAGAAAATCGGTCACGTGTCCGTCTGGCAAGCGGTCAACAAAATTCCCCAGCGCGCCACCGGCAATCAAACCGATGGGAATCGCTGCGGTGGCAGAAATTTCGCCGCGCCGCAGCGCATAAATTGCCCAGACAATACCGCCAAAAATGATGATGCCGGTCAAAATGACGGGCAGTTTTCCACTTTCATCGAACATACTGAACGCCACACCGCTGTTGTATCCCAGTGTCAATCGAAAAAACGCACCGAAAACGGGGCGCGGCTGAAAAGGGGTCAACGCGGCAGCAGCCCAGTATTTCGACAGAATATCCGCGACCAGCGCGAAAAGAAAAGCGCCCAACATGCGGGAAAAGGGTCGGTTCATAGCAATTCCTTTTTCATTTCGAACTAAATGAAACTATTGAAAAGTGTGCCAAAATTACAGAAACCATCAGCAATTTTTAAATGTCATTCCCGCCTGTGCCCTGCGGGTACGAAAGCGGGAATCCACTATGTTTTGCTGTGGATTCCGGATATTTCCCTGCGGGAAATTCCGGAATGACA
>JALVZI010000150.1:0-5623 GCA_027022125.1 Anaerolineae bacterium
GTTAGGGGGAGGGGGCAAATCCGCGATAACACAATGAACTAAATGAAACTTTTGAAAAGTGTGCCAAAATTACAGAAACCATCGGCAATTTTTATAATGTCATTCCCGCGAAAGCGGGAATCCACGATGTTTCGCTATGGATTCCGGATATTTCCCTGCGGGAAATTCCGGAATGACATTTAAAATCCGTGAAATTTGTGAAAATTCGTGACTGAATTTCAAACACACAAAAAGTTTCAATAAGTTCAATATCAAACACTTGTCAAATCTCGAACTGCGTAAGGTGAGTGAGTAGCCCGCAGGGCAGGGCGTATCGAAGGGTGAAATCGGCAAAACACCGCTATACCCCGAATAGATACCGTGAAAGAGGGCAAAAGATGACCGAATCGTTTTTACTGACACTGGGACACGATGCACTGATGCTGGCGCTGCTGATTGGCGCGCCGATGCTGGGCGTCAGTTTGCTCATCGGGTTGTTGGTGAGCCTTTTTCAAGCGATGACGCAGATAAACGAAATGACACTCACTTTTGTGCCGAAAATCATCGGGTTCGGGTTGGTACTGCTGCTATTGGGTCCGTGGATGTTGCAGCAGATGATGCGTTTTACGGTGCAACTGTTCGATTTATTGCCCACAATGGTGCGCTGACATTACCCCAAATCGTACAACAATCGAATTTCCGCCTCAATTTGGGCGCGCAACTGCGGATACGGATATTCGGCGGTGGTTTTTAACGCCTGCTGATAGTCTTCCAGCGCGGTAGTGGGGTCGCCCTGATAGAAATGCAGACGACCCATTTTATAGTGCAGGGTGGCTTGCCATTCCGGGTCGTTCTGTATCAAATTCCACGCGGTTTGGTAGCAGATGGCGGCTTGGTTGAAATGGCTGGTGAAGGTAGCGGCATCGCCCAGCGCATCGGCGAGATTCTGGTAAATTTCCGGATTCGGTTTCGGTATTTCTATCAGCGCATCCCACGCCATTTGCAAATGGTGATACGCCTCATCGAATTTAAATTTCTCCAGCGCGTGCCGCCCGGCGAGCCAATTGTAGGCTATCATTTTCTCATCCTGCCCGCGAGTGGCATAATCGTGCGCCAGCGCTTCCAGATTTTGAGTGGGCGTGCGGGCTTCATCCACGGTTAAATCGGCGATGAGTTCGTGCAGTTCGCGGCGGGTTTTCCGCAAAATGCTGTTATAGGTCACTTCGCGGACGACGGCTTGGGCAAAAGTAAACGTGCGCCCTTTTTCGGTATTGCCGGTATGCCGAATCAATCCCTGTTTCAGCAAGTTTTCCAGCGCGACGTCAATGGTATCAATCGGGGTAATTTCTTTCAGTAATTTTTCGTTGAATGTCATCCCGATGACCGAGGCGTGTTGCAACACCCGCCGGTCGTCGGGGGTGAGCGTGTCGAGTTTTGCCAACACCAACCCTTCGATGCTGTGCGGAACCTCAATTTGGTCAACCGTGCGGGTGAGTTCCCACCGCCCGCTGCTGAGAATGAGTTGTCCCGATTGCACCAGTTCGCGGGTAACTTCCAGCAGGTAAAACGGGTTGCCGTCCGATTCTTTGATGAGGCGGGTGATGAGTGTGGCGGGGATGCCTTCGCCGGGCAGAATATGCCCCAGCATTTCGCGCCGCTCGGCTTCTGATAGCGGGGAAAGGTTGATGATATTGCTGATTTGCACATTGTTCAGCGATAAATCGAAGCGCGGGCGGGCAATTGCCAGCACCATCAATTGAAAACCGCCCGATTGCACGCGAACCATCTGACTGGCAGTGACCACCCGCTGCAACCACTCGATAATTTGTTCATCGCCCCATTGCAGGTCATCAATAATAACCAGTGTCGGGCGGCGAGAGGCTTGTTTGAAAAACAGGTCAACGGCGGCATCAATGGCTGCGCCGTGCAGATAGGCTAAATTGCGTTTGGCTTCGGGGTCGTCGGTGTTGAGTTGGCTGGTGTACCATCCCAGCAGATAACCCATCAGCGGGATAAATTTGTTGCTGGTGATGCCCAGTGCCGAAATCCGGTCTTCAATTTTGCGCCGCCGGATGACATCGGTGTCGTTTTCCACCAGCCCGAAATACTGCTCGGTGATTTGCGCCAGCGGTTTATATGCCTCCCGGTTGCCGGAAAGATTCTGCGCGCGCAGAATGATGGGATGTTTGGCGTGCGCATATTTGTTCAAACTGTTGACAAACTCGGTTGCCAGACGGGTTTTGCCCAGTCCCGCTTCGCCTTTGAGCAGCACAGTTTGCGGGTATCCCGCTCCGGCGCGCGACCAGTGGGCGTGCAGCAAATCGAATTCCTGCTGACGTCCCACAAAAGGCACGGTGCGGGCAATTTCTTCTCTGGCTTTGCGGGTGGTTTCTTTTTCTCCCAGCGGGGAATAAATGGGAATGTACCCGCTTTTGCCCTTCACTTCGATGGCTTCCAGTATTTCGTATTCAAACAAATCGCTGGTGCGGTGATATACCGCTTCTGAAACGATGATTTGTCCGCCGGTGGCATAATCTTCCAGCCGCGCCGCCAAATTTACCGCATCGCCGATGACGGTGAGCGCGGTGTGCCCTTCCGGTCCCAACTCCCCCCACACCACCGAACCGGTGTTGATGCCGATGTTTATATCGCAGATGTGCCCCACTTTGCGGCGCATAAATCCGGCGAGGTTTTTCATTTCCTGCTGCATCGCCAGCGCGGCGCGGACGGCGCGGGCGGGGTCGTCTTCGTGGGCTTTGGGCGCGCCAAATAGCACCATCATTTCATCACCGACGGTTTTATCCAAAAAGCCGCCCTCTTTTTCGCATTCCACCATCAGCCGGGTGAAAACCGTGTTGAGCATATCAATCACGTCTTCCGGGTCGGCTTTTTCGCTGGCGGCAGTGAATGAGCCCAAATCGGCGAACAGGATTGTCACCTGCCGCCGTTCGCCGAGCCAGCGGTCGGTCAGCGGTGCAACCGGATGGCTGTCGGACGCAAACAGGGGTTTGCCGCACTGCGGACAGTAGCGGGCATTATCGGGTATCGGGTTTTGGCAGACCGGGCAGGTAGAGAGTGAACTCATTGGTGCAAAATTGCCTCCACGGTTGTGGTTTTGTCGCGTGCCAAATCAATTTCGATGGGGACGATGCGGTCGTGACTGGGGTTGTACAGCAGACGAATGAGCGGGCGTTCGGGCTGTTTTTTGTTGGCGTGAACCACCACTCCCCGATAACCGACATACCGTCCGGTGCGAACCACCACACTGATGCCGGTGGGCAAAACGGGCACCAGTTTTAAAAACACGTCAACAATTTCGGTGTTCAAAAATGTGCCCGAAAACTGGCGAATGGTTTTGATAACCTGTGTGGGGGTGAGCGCCGGTTGACCGGGGCGTTCGGTGCTGAGGGTGTCATACACATCGGCGATGGTGGCAACCTCTGCCAAAATTTGGATGTTATGCCGGTCGAAGCGGGGGCGTTCGATGGTGTTTGTGCCGTACAATCGCCGGGGATAGCCGCGCCCGTCCTGCCGTTCGTGGTGTTCCAGTGCGATATGGTTGGCTATCACCGCATCGGGGTTGCGCGAGCGGAGCAGTTCATACCCGAAACGGGGATGTTCGCGCAGCCGCAGATGCACGGCGGGCGTGAGCATTTGGGTGTCATCAACCGCGCTGGAAAGCACTTTTGCATCCACAAAAATTTTGCCGATGTCGTGCAGCAGACAGCCGATACCCAATCGGCGCAGGTCAATCGGCGGCAGATGGAGGCGTTTGCCAATCATCAGCGCCACCACTGTGGTGTCGATGGAGTGTCCGAGAATGACATCGCCGTGGCTGCGAATCTGCCCGATGCCCGCCAGCATATCCACGCCTGCCAACTCGTCCAAAATGGCGGTGACGCGCCCTTCCAGTTTCTCGAACCCGTTGTACCCGCGCAGCGCGTTCACCACATTGCTGTCTTTCAAACCGGCAACCACGGTTTCGGTGGGGGCGGTGTTGAATTCAGAGGTGATGTGCCGCACGAAATCGTACAGCCGTGCCAGTGCCGATTGGGTGGCGCGGCGAGTTTCATCCGACAGCATATCTTCCACAACCACATCGTCGGTATCGCCGTCGCTGATGAAAATGCTGGCAAATCCGCGCTGGCGGATTTTTTCGATGTATTCCGGCGTGAGTGTGACTCCCTGACGCAGCAGCACACTGCCGCGCGGGTCAATGACCGGTTTTGCCAGTATCATTCCCGATTCCAGAGCATCAATTGGGAGACGGAGCATATCATCCTCGTAAAAAGTGGGCGCGATGAACAACCTTACTTAATCACATCGGCAGGTTTGGTGCGGACTTTAGCGTTCTTTACGTGATTTTTACCTTGTCTTCACACGAAGTTTACTGACGCGGCGGCGGGCGTATGTTATAAATATAAAGGCTAATAGTGAGGCGAAATGCCGTTTTTTCGCCCCGAACCGGTAGCACATTTCAACAAGGTTTGACAATAATAGTAGCGGCATCGGCAGCGAAAGTAAAATTTTTGCAACGGTTTTATGACACTCTCACCCGACTATCTGATAACTCTATTTTTGATGTTTGTTCGCATTTTGGCGATGTTTATGACTGCACCCATTTTCAGCAGTAAAAATATCCCCAATATCGCCAAAATCGGATTTTCGGGCATTTTGGCGATGATACTGCTGCCGTTTGACGGCGTGCCGCCCGCCCCGACCCAACTGGCGCCGTTTGTGCTGAGTGTGGCGCAAGAGGTGCTGCTCGGTGCACTGCTGGGGTTTGCCAGCAATCTGGTGTTTGTGGCGGTCAGTATGGGCGCGGGTATGATGGGCTTGCAGGTGGGGTTTCGCGCCGCAAGTTTGTTCAATCCCGTGTTTAACGCTTCCAGTGCCGCACTCGACCAGTTTTACTCGTTTTTGGTTGCCGCGTTGTTTCTGGCAATTGACGGGCATCACTGGTTGATTTTGGCGCTGTCTCGCACCTTTAAAACCATTCCGGTCGGTACATTTGCTTTTACCGCCATTACCACCGACCGGCTGGTGGCGATGACGGCGCAGGCATTTGTGGCGGCGGTGCAAATTGCGCTGCCGGTGGTCGGCGTGCTGCTGCTGACGGATGTCGGATTGGGGCTGATTGCGCGGGCAGTGCCGCAGGTGCAAATTTTCTTCCTCAGCCTGCCGCTGAAAATCGGATTGGGATTGCTGATGTTGGCGTTAACACTGTCTGTCACCCTGCCGATGATAAAAGACTATCTGGCAACCACGGTGAGCAATTTGATGGCGTTGGGCATGCCGTAACGCATTTCGGAGAAAAGTTGAGCGATGGCTGGCGAAAAAACCGAAGCCCCAACCCCGCGACGGCGGCAAGAGGCGCGCAAAAAAGGGCAGGTCGCAAAAAGTATGGAAGTGAGCACCGCGCTGGTGCTGTTGAGTAGTTTTTGGGTGCTCAAATCAGTGGGCGGCTATTCCGGCGAAACATATATGGCGGTGATGAAACGGAGTTTCAGCAGTTTGGGCAGGGTTGACTTGACCCCGAACACCGTTTACGCGGGCGGAATGGCGCTCAGTTTGGCGATGCTGAAAATGCTGGCGCCGCTGGTGGTTGTGGTGCTGGTGGTTGGCATCGTGGCGAATATGGGGC
>JALVZI010000150.1:5633-12015 GCA_027022125.1 Anaerolineae bacterium
GTCGGACTGCTTTTTTCGCTGGAAGCCCTCAAACCCGACCCCAACCGCATCAACCCCATCAGCGGCGCAAAACGGTTTTTCTCGCTGCGCGGGGTGGTGGACTTGCTCAAATCGCTGGTGAAAATCTTCATCGTCGGGGTGGTGGTATATGGCTCGCTGAAAGATAATTTCGCCGTGCTGTTGGCAGCGCCCCGCATCAGTGTGGGGGCAACTGTGGGGGCGATACTGCAAATTGCGATGAACGCCGGCATTCGGGTGGGGGTGGTCATGCTGGTTATCGCCGCGGCAGATTACCTGTATCAGCGATATGAATTTGAAAAAAGCCTGAAAATGTCCAAACAGGAAATTCAGGAAGAGATGAAACGGTATGAAAATCCGCAATTGAAAGCCCGCATCCGTTCCCGACAGCGGCAACTGGCGATGAACCGGATGATGTCGGCGGTTCCGAATGCGGATGTGGTCATCACCAACCCGACCCATTTTGCGGTGGCGCTGCAATATGACCGCGCGACAATGAACGCGCCGCAGGTGGTTGCCAAAGGGCAGCAACTGGTTGCCCAGCGCATCAAAGAAAAGGCGAAAGAAAACAATGTGCCGCTGGTGGAAAATAAACCGCTGGCGCGCAGTCTGTTCAAATCGGTGGAAATCGGACAGGAAATTCCGGGCAATCTGTATGCTGCCGTCGCCGAAGTGCTGGCATTTGTGTACCGGCTCAAACAAACGGTGCACGCATGGTAGCCGTGGGAGTGTAACGAATGACAGTCAGTGTCGAAACGAAATCAACTGGTTTCAATTGGCGAAAACTTCTGGGTAACAGCGATGTGGTGCTGGCGGTCGCCGTGATTGCCATCGTGGCGATGATGGTCATCCCCGTGCCCCCGGCAATGCTCGATGTGCTGTTGGCGCTCAATATCTCGCTGGCAGTCACCATTGTGCTGGTTTCGCTGTATATCAAAGAGCCGCTGGAATTTTCGGTATTCCCGTCGCTGCTGCTCATTTTAACGCTGTACCGCCTCAGTTTGAACATTTCATCCACCCGGTTGATTCTGCTGTATGCCAACGCCGGAAAAGTTATCACCGCGTTCGGCAATTTTGTCGTCGGTGGAAATTACATCGTCGGGATTGTGGTTTTTCTCATTCTGATGGTCATTCAGTTCATCGTTATCACCAATGGCGCGGGGCGCGTCGCGGAGGTATCGGCGCGGTTTACGCTGGATGCGATGCCCGGAAAACAAATGAGCATCGATGCCGACCTGAACGCCGGACTCATCACCGAAGACCAGGCGCGCCAACGCCGCAAAATCATCGAAAATGAAGCGGATTTTTACGGCGCGATGGACGGCGCGAGCAAATTTGTCAAAGGCGATGCCATTGCCGGGATTGTGATTGTGCTGGTCAACATCATCGGCGGATTTGCCATTGGGGCGATACAGCATCACATGAGCCTGATGGAAGCCCTGCAAACCTACACGCTGCTCACTGTGGGCGATGGACTCGTTTCGCAGATACCCGCGCTGCTCATCAGCACCGCTACCGGCATCATCGTCACCCGCACCGCCGCCGAGAAAAATATGGGCAGCGATGTGGTGACGCAGATGACCAGCAACCCCCGCGCGCTGATGATTGTTTCGGCGATGCTGGTCGGGTTCGCGCTGGTTCCCGGTTTGCCGAAAATACCGTTTCTGTTCATCAGCGCGGTGATGGGTGGCGCGGCATACTGGCTCAACAAACAAAAAACCGCCGTCCGGGTGGATGCCGAAATCGAAGCGGAAGAGCAGGCGAAAGCCGCCGTGCCCGCGCTGGAGCAGGAACCGGTCACAGAATTGTTGCAGGTGGACGCGCTGGAAGTGGAAATCGGATACGGTTTGATTCCACTGGTGGAAGGTGGGTCAAACAGCAGTTTGCTGAACCGCATCACCATGATTCGCCGCCAAATTGCGCTGGAAATGGGATTCATCGTTCCCAAAATTCGCATCCGCGACAATTTGCAACTGCCGCCAAACTCGTATGCCATCAAACTGCGCGGCGAAGAAATTGCGCGCGGCAATTTGATGATTGGGCACTATTTGGCAATGCCTGCCGGTCCCGTCGCAGAGGAGGTGCCCGGCACGCCCACTGCCGAACCCGCCTTCGGTTTGCCCGCCACGTGGATTGATGCCACCCAGAAAGAACGCGCCGAAACGCTCGGTTACACGGTGGTTGACCCCGCATCGGTGCTGGCAACCCATCTGACGGAAGTCATCAAAGGGCACGCCCCCGAAATTTTGACACGGCAGGATGTGCGCGACCTGCTCGACAATTTGAAAGAGGCATATCCCGCGCTGATTGACGACCTGATTCCGAACCAACTTTCACTGAGCGATGTGCAGGAAGTGCTGAAAAACCTCCTCCGCGAGCGCGTCTCCATTCGGGATTTGGTCAGCATTTTGGAAACCATCGGCTCGCTGGCGCACTCGGTGAAAGACCCGGCGGTGCTCAGCGAAGCCGCCCGCCGTGCGCTGGCGCGTTCCATCACCAACCAGCACCGCGCCGCCGATGGCAATCTGCACGTGGTCACGCTCAGCCCGCGTGTGGAGCGCATTCTCACCGAATCGATGGGCGATATGAGCCAAGGGTTGTATCTCAATCTCGACCCGTCAGTGGCACAGCGATTGCTGGAAGCAACCGGCGCGGAAGTCGAATCGATGGCGCAGAAGGGTTATCCGCCGGTGGTGCTCTGTTCCGCCACTGTGCGTTTTGCCTTCCGCCGGTTTATTGAACGCTCGCTGCCGAATGTGGCAGTGCTATCGTATAGCGAAATCGCCTCCGGTGTGAACGTCAACGCCGAAGGAATGATTGAACTGCCGGTTGTGGAATCGTAACAACCCTTTCGGATAACGCATTATGCACGTAAAAAAGTTTTATGCCAACAGTATGCCCGAAGCAATGGCTGCCATTCGCGCCGAACTTGGCGCTGATGCCATCATTCTGCAAACGCAGAAAAAACGGCATCCCGGCTTGCTCGGCTTCTTTCGGCGACCGCGTTTGGAGGTGACGGCAGCGGTGGATAAAGATTTGCGCGATTTTCCGCAGCCCACCCGCGCCGCCAGCGGCGAAGTGCGGCAAATGCGGCGAGAGTTGGCGGATTTGAAATTGGCGCTGGCACAGGTGGCAAAAAGCCGCGATACCCAAACCGCCGCGCAGAGCCTGCGACAGCAATCGGGGCAATACACGCTGCCCCCGCGTGTAACCAGTTTGGATGGCTGGTACAAACGTCTGCTGGAACAGGGCGTGGTCACCGAACTGGCACAGCAAATCATCCAAACCGTCGCCGATGAGTTGAGCCGCTGGGCGCTGGATAACGAAAACGTGCTCAACGAGCATCTGCACTGGCATTTGGGGCGGCGGCTGAAAATTCCGCAGCCAATTGTGCTGACCCCCGGCACGCCGCAGGTACTTTTTCTGGTGGGACCCACCGGCGTGGGCAAAACAACTACCATCGCCAAACTTGCCGCCAATTTCAAACGAAACCAAAAAGCGCGGGTGCTGATGATTACCGCCGATACCTTCCGTGTGGCGGCAATACCGCAGTTCAAAGCCTTCGGCGAAATTTTGGATATTCCCACCGCAGTGGCATACACCCCCACCGATTTGGCGGCACTGATTGCGGAAAGTTCGCAATTCGACCTGATTTTGGTGGATACCCCCGGACGCAACCAGCGGTCGCCCGATGCCGTGAGCGAAATTGCCGATTTTCTGGCGGCAGTTCCGCGCAAAACCGTTTTTCTGACCATCGCCGCCGGCACGCAATTTCAGGATATGCAGCAAATTGCCGCCGCTTTCGGCACGATGAAAATCGACAATTTGATTTTCACCAAAACCGATGAAACGGTTTCATTCGGTGC
The DNA here is from genome assembly GCA_027022125.1 of Anaerolineae bacterium. GTDB lineage: Bacteria > Chloroflexota > Anaerolineae > 4572-78 > 4572-78 > JANTHQ01. Next base: position 9,518 of record JALVZI010000150.1, read on the forward strand.
GGCATACAGTTTGGCGTGTGTCACCCGCACCCCACTGAGTTATTTGACCACCGGACAGCGGGTTCCCGATGATATTGAAGTGGCATCGGCGGAACGGGTGATTGACCTGCTGGTCGGTGAAGTGCCCGATGAAATTCGCAGTACCCGCCGGTTGCTTGCCGGGCAAAACGGCAACGGCAGATTCTATGGCTCACCGCACGAGGAAACGCGATGAACGTTAAATCATATCAGTTTAAAAACGCGAAAACCACCCCGCCCCCCGAACCGCTCGCTGCGACAGACGACCTGTTTGCCCCGCCGCAGTTTCGCAGCCGGGTAATTGCCGTTTCCAGCGGAAAGGGCGGTGTCGGCAAAACGAATATCGCTGTGAATTTGGGGCTGACGCTGGCAAAACGCGGCATTCGGGTGGCGCTGCTCGATGCCGATTTGGGCACGGCAAATGTGGATGTGATGATGGGGCTTCAGCCCGAATACCATTTGCAGCATCTCATCACCGGACAGCGTTCGCTGGCGGAAATTCTGGTCGAAACGCCATCCGGTTTGAAAATCATCCCCGGCGCATCCGGCTTGCCCGATTTGGCAGACCTGCCCGACGCCCAGCGCGATGTGCTGTTGCGGGCGCTGATGGGGCTGGATGGCACGGTTGACCTGCTGCTGATTGACACCGGCGCAGGCGTGGGGCGAAACGTGGTGCAATTCATCCTTTCGGCGGGGGAAATGCTGCTGGTAACCACCCCCGAACCCACCGCCGTGACCGATGCCTATGCGCTGGTGAAAGTGCTGGCGGGGTATCACCTGCCCATTTCCATCAAACTGGTGGTGAACAACGCCCAACCCCAAAGCGAAGGTGAAGCGGTGGCACAACGGCTCGCTACGGTTGCCGAACAGTTTTTGGGACGCGCCATCGAGCCAGTGGGGGTGCTGCCCCGCGATAAAAATGTGCCGCAAGCGGTTCGCCACCAAACGCCGTTGGTTGAATTCAGCCCGTACTCGCCGATGGCGGTGGCGCTCAACCGGTTGGCAGAGCGGCTGTGGAGCGATGTCGAAATTCAGCAGGTGACCGGCATTTCGCAATTTTTCCGCAAAATTATGGCATTGCGGTCAGTCATAACAGGATAAAAAAGGAGAAACGATGACCAACGAAAAATCTGCACTGGTATTGAATATCGCCACCCGAATTTCTCTGGTTGCATTTCTCAGCGTGCTGGCAGTGGGACTCATCAACGGCGCCGACCCCGTGACTGCCACCATTCGCAGTGTGGTTGCGTTTGTGTCATTTTTGATACTCGGTTGGGGGGCATCGGTGCTGCTGGTAACGCCCGAAATGGAAGAGGCGGAAGTCGAGGTGGAAGACGGCGACACCGATACCGAGACGCCCGCCGAACAGAACGCGCCGTCCCCGGCGGTCGGCACGGCGATGCCCGTCGGCGCGATGAGCGCTCCGCAGGAATAGTGAATGTCACATTCAATAATGGGCAATGCCCGGCGGTTGTGCAATGGATGACGTGAAAAAACTTTGGCAAGCGTATATCGAGCAGAAAGACCCGAAAGCGCGCGAAGCGTTGATTCTGCGCTATGCCCCGCTGATAAAATATGTGGTGGGGCGACTGGGGTTGAAAGTTCCCGCCAGTTTGGAACAAAACGACCTGCTCAGTTACGGGATGATTGGGCTGATTGAAGCCATTGACCGTTTCGATTTGTCGTATGATGTGAAATTTGAAACATACGCCATTTCGCGCATCAAAGGACAAATCATCGATTCCATCCGCGCGATGGATATTCTGCCGCGCTCGGTGTACCGCCATGCCAAAGAAATCGAAGCCGCATTCAGCGAGTTGAGCCAGTTGCTGGGGCGTTTGCCCACTGACAGCGAAGTCGCCGACCATCTCGGCATCTCGGTGAAAGAGTATCACCGCTGGTTGGGCAATGCCAGCTGGATTGTCATTTCACTCGACCAGCCCATCATTTTCAGCGATGGCGAGCAGGCAAGCCTGTACGATTCGCTGGAAGATGATACCGTGCAAACCCCGGCGGAAGCCGTTGACCGGCAGGAAGCCATCGAGCGGGTGGCGACGGCAATCACACAACTGCCCAAACGCGAGCAACTGCTGGTGTCGCTGTATTACAATGATGGACTGACGATGAAAGAAATCGGAGAAGTTTTGGGCGTTTCGGAATCGCGGGTGAGCCAACTGCACGCCAAAGTGATGCTCGCGCTGCGCAGTTTCATCACCAATCAAGATTTCGCCACCCGAAAATCATATCAAAAACGAGGGACTTATGTACCAGCCGTGGCTGCTTCTGGTTGAACTGGCTGTTTTGGGCGCGACCGTTTACTTTTTTTGGATGACCCGGCTTGCCGCCCAAAAAAATCGCGCCGAAATTGAAGAGGATGTGTATAAAATGGTGCGGGAGTATACTGCCGCGCAAAACGATGCGATGGCGCGGGATGTGGCGGCGCTGGTGCAGGAAATGGAATCGACTGCCGCTGATATGCG
>JALVZI010000150.1:12025-12481 GCA_027022125.1 Anaerolineae bacterium
GATATGCGCGCGCAGTGGACGCGGCAGAATGTGATGCTGCAAGGTGCGCTGCGCCGCGCCGGAGAAACCGAAGCGAAATTGCAATCGCTGCTGGCAGACACCGCAACCCCGACAGCCGCGCCCACCGCACCGATTTCCGCCGCAGAAACCTTCGGCGATGCGTTGGCAGCGTACCACCGCCACCTGCTGGACACGGGGCGCACACCCGATTCGGCGGGCAGAATGGCGGGGCACGTGAAAGGATTTGCGCGCTGGTGGGGCGGTCAGCGGTACAAGCGGGTGCAATTGCGCCCCATCAACCCCGCCGAAGTGGAAGCATACAGTGAATTTCTGTATGGTGAAGGGTTAAAACCCGCTACCGTGCGGCGAAAAATAAACGCCGTGAAAGATTTTCTGGCGTGGCTTGATGAGCGAACACCCCCGGCGATGCCGCCGGGGGTGTTCGCTCATCGAGCC
>JALVZI010000151.1 GCA_027022125.1 Anaerolineae bacterium
TATTTGTGGTGGATTTTTTATCAAACCGAGATTTGCCATAACATAATCGAAGATAATCCGCAAAACCGGTGTCAGAAAAAAATTTGTCAGTCAATCAGGCTTCCTATTTCACCACGGCTACCGCTTCGATTTCCACACGCGCACCGAGCGGCAGTGCCGCCACCTGCACCGCGCTGCGAGCGGGTGGATTTTCGGGGAAAAATTCGGCATACACCCCGTTCATCGCCGCAAATTCGCCGATGTCCTGCAAAAAGACGGTCGTTTTCAGCACGGTGTCCAGCCCTGCGCCCGCCGCTTCCAGCACGGCTTGCAAATTTTCCAGCGCGCGGCGAGTCTGCGCTTCGATGCCGCCTTCGACCATTTTGCCGGTGGCGGGGTCGAGCGGAATTTGCCCGGCGGTGTACACCAGTTCCCCGGCGCGGGTCGCCTGCGAATATGGTCCCACCGCCGCAGGGGCTTTTTCGGTATGGATGATAGATTTTTGCATAACCTTCACTTCCTTTTTATTCAAACTATCCGGCGTGATACGTGAAACGTGATGCGTAATTTTCGCTCGTCACGTTTCACGTTTTCACGCATCACGTTTTATTTTGCCACAATATTAACCAGTTTTCCCGGCACGTAAATTTCTTTGACAATATTTTTGCCGGTGGTGTACTTTTGCACGCCGGGCAGCGATTTCGCCGTGGCGATGGCGGTGTCGCTATCCACACCGGCAGGGGCGCTGAATCGCTCGCGCACTTTGCCATTCACCTGCACCACAATGGTGATTTCGTCCTCTTTCGCCAGTTCGGCATCCCATTCGAGCCATGATTGCAGGTGGACGCTTTCGGCGTGCCCCAGCCGATGCCACATTTCTTCGGTGATGTGCGGAAAACCGGGCGCCATCAGCAGCACCAACGCCTCGATGGCTTCCTGCCAATCGGGGGTGTTGACCACCGCCGTGCTTTTCGCTTTTTGCAGATAGTTGTTGTACTCCATCAGCGCGGCAACCATCGTGTTAAACGAAAAATCTTCCAAATCGCGGCTGACGCGCCGGATGGTTTGATGCTGTTTTCGTTTCAGTTCGCGCAGTTGGCGAGCGGTCGGCTCGCCGGAAATTTCGGCGGGCGGGGTCAGCACGGTATCCCACGCCTTTTCCAAAAAACGATAGACGCCCAGAATGCCGGTGCTGCTCCACGGACCACCCTGCTCCCAGCGGAAACCGAACATCAGATACCCGCGCACGGTGTCTGCGCCGTACATTTTCACAAAATCGTCGGGGTTGACCACATTCCCGCGGCTTTTGCTCATCCGTTTGCCGTCTTCCGCCAAAATGATGCCCTGATTGAAAAGGGACACCATCGGCTCATCGAAATCCACCAGCCCCATGTCGCGCATCGCTTTGGTGAAAAATCGAGTGTACAGCAGATGCATAGTGGCGTGTTCCACCCCGCCGGTGTACTGGTCGACGGGCAGCCAGTAATTGCCCTCTTCGGGATTGTACGGAATATCATCCAGCGACAGCGGTTCGTTTTCTTTCCAGTGCGGATCCATATAGGCATACTGATACCAACTGGAACACATAAAGGTGTCCATCGTGTCCGTTTCGCGCTCGGCGGGACCGCCGCACTGCGGACAGGTGGTTTTGCGGAAACCATCGTGGAATTTCAGCGGCGATTCGCCGGTGGGCAGGAATTGCACATCATCGGGCAGCAGCACGGGCAGTTCCTCCGCCGGCACGGGAACGATGCCGCATTTCGGGCAGGTAATCATGGGAATGGGCGCGCCCCAATACCGCTGACGGCTGATGAGCCAGTCGTGCAGGCGATAGGTAACGGCAAATTTGCCGATGCCCCGTTCTTCCAGCCAGCGGGTAACGACGTGCCGACCCTCGTTTTCGGCGGTGATGTCGGCGGGCAAGCCGTATTCGGCGGCAACTTCCGGCGTCCATTCATCCAGACTGTATTTCGCCAGCGAAACCGTGCCGTCAAACTGACCGCTGTTTATCATTCTGCCGGGTCCGGTGTACGCCGCTTCCAGTTCGCCGCCGTCCCAATTTGGCGGTTCGATAACCACTGTGATGGGCAGATTGTATTTTTTGGCAAAGGCGAAGTCGCGCTCGTCGCCGCTGGGAACCGCCATAATAGCGCCCGTGCCGTATCCCATCAGCACATAATCGGCAATCCAGATGGGAATGCGCGCATCGTTCACCGGGTTGATGGCATACGCGCCCAGAAAAACGCCGGTTTTCTCTTTTTCGGTGGACAGCCGCTCGATGTCGGTTTGGCGGGTGGACACGGCGATATATTCTTCCACGGCGGCGCGCTGTTCATCCGAAACCAGTTCCTGCACCAGCGGATGTTCCGGCGCCATAACCATGAATGTCGCGCCCCACAGCGTGTCGGGGCGGGTGGTGAACACCGGCAGTTCGTGCCCGCCTTTTTCGGTTTTGAAAACCACTTCCGCGCCTTCGCTGCGACCAATCCAGTTGCGTTGCAGTGTTTTCACCCGTTCGGGCCAATTCAGTTTGGAAAAGTCCAGCAGTTCATCGGCGTAATCGGTAATTTTGAAAAACCACTGGTTCAGATTTTTTTTGATGACGGGCGTGCCGCACCGTTCGCAGACGCGGTCGTCGCCCCAAACCTGCTCACGCGCCAGCGTGGTATTGCAGTGCGGGCAAAAATCGACGGGTGATTCTTTTTTGTATGCCAGTCCGGCGTGATACAGTTTCAGGAAAAACCATTCCGTCCATTTGTAATAACTGGGGTCGCAACTGGCAATTTGACGGCTCCAATCGAACATCGTGCCCATAGTGTCCAACTGTTGGCGCATGCGCTCGATGTTGGCATATGTCCATTTTTTGGGATGCAGATTGTGTTTGATGGCGGCGTTTTCGGCGGGCAGACCGAACGCATCGAATCCCATCGGAAACAGAACGTTTTTCCCGCGCATGCGCATCCAACGGGCGCGCACATCGCTGGGAACCATGGCGTACCAATGCCCCATGTGAAGATCGCCGGAGGGATACGGGAACATGGTGAGGGCGTAATATTTTTCTTTGGTGGGGTCAACGCGGCTGCGATACAGTTCTGCATCTGCCCACGCCTTTTGCCATTTCGGTTCAATTACCTGCGGGTTGTATGCGTCGGTCATGATTTTCTCCTTTTGTTTTTGGGAGCAGGAAGCAAGGAGCAAGAAGTAAGCAATCAGGAGCAAAGGGGTGAACAGGCAGTTCCCCTGCTCCATACTACTTGCTTCCTACTCCTGACAACTATTTCACCGGCGTCAGCCAGCCGTAACGGTCTTCTTTTTCGCCGGTCAGAATGCTGAAAAACTCATCTTGCAGCGATTTGGTGATGGGTCCGCGCGAGCCGCTGCCAACTGGTTTGCCATCCACAGATTTGATGGGTGTGATTTCGGCGGCGGTGCCGGTGAAGAAAATTTCATCGGCAAAATAGAGCATTTCACGCGGAATCTGGTGTTCGGTGATGGTATAGCCCAAATCGCGAGCGAGCGTCACCACAAAATGCCGGGTGATACCCGCCAGTATGGAATTGCCGAGCGGCGGGGTGAGAATTTCGCCGTTGTAAACCACAAAAATATTCTCGCCGCTCCCTTCGCTGACATAACCGTTGGTGTCCAGCACGATGCCTTCCACATAACCGTGACGTTTGGCTTCCATTACCACCAACTGCGAGTTGACATAGTTGCCGCCGACTTTCGCCATAGCGGGATGGGTGTCGGGCGCCATACGCCGCCAACTGCTCACACCCACATCCACACCGACTTCGACGGCTTCGGGTCCGAGATATGCACCCCATTCCCACGTGGCGATGATGGTTTCGACGGGGCAGGCGGTCGGGTTGACACCCAGCGTTTCGTACCCGCGGAAAACCAGCGGGCGAATGTAGCAGGCTTCGTGCCCGTTGCGTTTGAC
>JALVZI010000152.1 GCA_027022125.1 Anaerolineae bacterium
TCCGCCAGCACCAACTGTGCCGCTTCCGTGTATGCCTTCACCAATCCCCCCGTACCGAGTTTTGTTCCGCCGAAATAGCGTGTGGTCACCACCGTCACATCCCCCAACCCGCTGCCGCGCACCACTGCCAGCGTCGGTTTGCCCGCCGTGCCGGACGGTTCGCCGTCATCACTCATACCGTGTGTGACGGATGCGCCGTATCCCACCGCGAACGCATACACGTGATGGGTGGCGTCGGGGTAGCGGCGGCTGATTTCGGCGATGAACGCCCGCGCCGATTCGACCGTCGGCGTGTGTGCCGCGCTGCTGATAAACCGCGAGCGGCGGATGACAATTTCAATTTCGTGTTCCCCGGCGGGGATGGGGTAGCGGGGGGTGTTCATGGTTTCGAGTTTCGGGTCTCGGGTTTCTGGTTTCGAGTTCAAGGTTGCAAGGTAGCAGAGTAGCAAGGTAGCAGAGTTGCATTCATTCGCTATTCGCTACTCGCTACTCGCTACTCGCTATTCGCTACCATATATTGCCCCCTGCATTTTGTCAATCTTGGATGGGCTTGCTATACTCCCCGCGAGGTTTTTATGATAAAAGTGTTGTTTATCTGTTTAGGAAATATCTGCCGGTCACCGATGGCGGAAGCCGTGTTTGCCGATTTGGTCGCGCAAGCCGGATTGAGCGATGCCATCGCGGTAGATTCGGCGGGGACGGCACGCTATCACGTTGGCGAACCCCCGTGCCCCGGCACGCAGCGCATCTTCAAAACCCACAATCTGCCATACGCCGGACGTGCCCGGCAAATTTCTGTCGCGGATTTGCACGCCTTCGATTATTTGATTGCGCTGGACAGCAGCAACAAAATCGATGTGCAGTCGATGCTGGCACGGGAGGGTATCGAAAAGCCGGTGTATCGTCTGCTCGATTTTGCCGCCGGGGTTGATGTGCCCGACGTGCCCGACCCGTATTATGTCGGCAATTTTGAAAAGGTGTACGATTTGGTGCTTGCCGGATGTGTCGGATTGCTGGCACGCATCGAAAAAGCCCACGCCGACCTTCTCCAAAAATGATTCCCATAGCCCTGCAAACCGAGTTAACCGCATATTTTCACGCAGACATCGGCAAAATAACCCCCGTTTACGGCGGCGACATCAACCGCGCGGCACGCATCTCTCTGGCAGACGGGCGGGTCGTTTTCGCCAAATGGCACGCATTACCCCCCGTGGGAATGTTCCCCGCCGAAGCGCACGGATTGCAATTGTTGGCGCAAGCCAATGCTCTGCGTGTTCCGGCGGTTTTCTTTTTTGGCGAAAACCATCTGGTGATGGAATGGCTGGGGCGCGGCGAAACGCGCGGCGCGGATGTGGCGCGTCGGCTGGGCGAAGGGCTGGCACAGCAGCACCGTTTCACCCGCGAAGTTTACGGTCTGCCCGAAAACAACTATTGCGGATTGACCCCGCAGGTGAACACGCCCGCCGCCGATTGGGTCGCTTTTTTCGGCGAAAATCGGCTGGGGGCACAGATGACACTGGCGGCGCAGAACAATCGGCTGCCGGTGCAGCGCGCCAACCGGCTGGAAAAACTCATCGCCCATCTGGGTGATTTTCTGCCCGCACACCCGCCCGCATCGCTATTGCACGGCGATTTGTGGGGCGGCAATTGGCTGGTCACGGCGGCGGGCGAACCGGCGCTGATTGACCCCGCCGTCTATTTCGGACACCGGGAAGCCGATTTGGCGTTCACCGAATTGTTCGGCGGATTTCCGCACGCATTTTACGAAGCATATCGCGCATCGTGGGCACTCGATGCGGGTTATAATGAGCGAAAAGACATTTACAACCTTTACCATTTGCTGAACCATTTGAATCTGTTCGGCGAAAGTTATGGCAGCCGCGTGGATGCCGTGCTAAAAAAATATGTGTAATTATTCGGAGGGGACGGGAAAAACGCCCTTTGATACGCGGTTCGCGGGGCGAACCGCTACTCAGGATGCGTTTTTCCTTGCCGATTTCATCCTGAGTAGCCCGTAGGGCGTATCGAAGGGTGAAATCGGCAAAATACCATTGTACCCGGTATAGTTACTTTTGAACAAACCATTTATCTGATCGGGTTTTCACCCTCCCCCTGCCCCCTGAAAGGGGGAGGGTGTCATCCTGAATAGATACTGAAATTCACCCCCAATTGAGGAAATTATGTACCAAAAAGAACTGGAAACCGCGATAAAAGCCGTCACCCAAGCCGCCGATTTGTGTGTCAATGTGCGAACCGATATGGTCAACCCCGACGCAATGGAAAAAGGCGACCGCAGCCCGGTGACGATTGCCGATTTCGGCGCGCAGGCAATCATCTGCAAAATTCTGTCAGAGGCTTTCCCCGATGATGTCATCGTGGGGGAAGAAGATACCACCGCACTGCAAAAACCGGGCAATGCTGCCACGCTGATAAAAATCATTGATTACATTCAGCAGTTTTATCCCGATGCTACCGAAGATGCTATCTGCGAATGGATTGACCGCGGCACGGGCAGTGTCGCCGAGCGGTATTGGACGGTTGACCCCATTGACGGCACGAAAGGGTTTTTGCGCAACGACCAGTATGCCATCGCGCTGGCGCTGGTAGAAAACGGGGAAGTGAAAGTCGGTGCGCTGGCGTGCCCCGCGCTTTCTTTCGATTTGGATGAGCCGGACAGCCCCAAAGGTGTGCTGTTCACCGCCGTGCGCGGCGAAGGCAGTCGAGAGGCATTGCTGCACAGCAATGATTTCACGCCGATACACGTGGTCAGCGAGCGCAATCCCGACAAACTTCGTTTTTTGGAAAGTGTGGAAGCCGGACACGCCAACCACGCCCTGAATCAAGCCATCGCCCGGGCGGTGGGTATCGTTCAGCCGTCACTGCGAATGGACAGTCAGGCAAAATACGGCGCGCTGGCGCGCGGTGATGCCACCCTTTACCTGCGTCTGCCGTCGGAAAAAACGCCCAATTATGCCGAAAATATCTGGGACCACGCCGCCGGTTCCATCATCGCCGAAGAGGCGGGTGGCAAAGTCAGCGATATGTACGGCAGACCGCTCGATTTTTCCACCGACCGGAAAATGCGCAACAATCGCGGCGTGATTGTCAGCAACGGCAGCCTGCATCAAGCCGTGCTGAATGCCATCGCCGAAAAAGTTGCGGTATGAGCGGGCGGCTGATACTGAACCATTCCACCCACATCAAAGGGTTAATTCCCGCGCTGGAACGGCTGCTGAACCACCCCGACATCAAAACCATTACCCCCGGACGGCTGGCGCGGGTGAAAGGTCGCCCCGCACCGCTGCGATTGCGCGTCACCGTGCCCATTCGCGGCGGGTTCAAAGTGCAGGCGCGCTCGGAGGGGAACGCGCAGGAAGTGTTTGTCATCACCACCCTTTCCGCCGCCGAACTGCAAACCGCCATTGATGCCGCTCTCGCCAAATAACCGATGCAAATTCTTTCCGTTCTCAATTTAACCAAACATTACGGCGAAAAAACGCTGTTTCACGATGTTTCGTTCAGCCTGCGCAGCGAAGACCGCATCGGCATTGTGGGGGTGAATGGCAGCGGCAAAACCACCCTGCTGAAAATGCTGGTGGGCGACGAGCCGCCCGACGGTGGCAAAATTGAACGCAACCCCAAAGCGACCATCGCTTTTTTACCCCAAAATCCCCAAATGGATGACCGCCAATCGGTGCTGGATTATATTTTCGCCGGAAAATCGCCGGCGATGCGCCTTTTGCGCGAATACCGGCGCGCTGTCCGCGCTATTGCCGTCGCCCCAACCGATGCCGCCGCGCAGAAAAAACTCGCCGCGGTGACCCAGCGAATGGACACCGAAAACGGCTGGCTCGCCGAAACCGCCGCCAAAGCGATGCTCACCCGGCTGGGCGTGACCGCTTTCGATGCG
>JALVZI010000153.1 GCA_027022125.1 Anaerolineae bacterium
AACCCACATCGGGTTTATTGACCCCGCCGCAGCCACCGGCACAGACGCGGAAATTATGGCAGTTTTCCGCGATGTGCGCGACCAAATCGCCGACCGTGTGCTCGGTTGGTTAAACGTGATGCGTGAAACTTGAAACCTGAAACCTGAAACCCTGAAACGAGAAATACCATGACACCAACTCGAATTGAATTTGAAGAAGAAATGAACACGATGCGCGATGAAGTGACCCGCATGGCGCTGATGGTGCGCACCGCCATCAAACAGGCGATGCAGGCGCTGGAAACGCGCGACGAGAATCTGGCGCGGCAAATCATCGCCGACGACCGGCGCATCAACGACCTGCGCTACCAAATTGAAGCCGACGCGCTGGCGACCATCGCCCGGCAGCAACCCGTCGCCGGCGATTTGCGGTTTATCATCGCGGTGATGACCATCGTGCCAGAACTGGAACGGATGGCAGACCACGCCGCCGGAATCGCCAAAATTGCCATCGAAATGGGGAAAGAGCCGCCGCTCAAACCGCTGATTGACCTGCCGCGTATGGCAACCATCGCGCAGGAAATGCTCACCGGCAGTATGCGGGCGTTCAATGCGGTGGACATCAACGCGGCAAAACATATCATCGCCCGCGATGATGCGGTGGATGCGCTGTATGAGCAGGTTTTCCGCGAACTGGTATCGTATATGATTGAAGACCCGCACACCGTCACCCGCGCCATGTACCTGATGTTCATCGGGCACAATTTGGAGCGCATTGCCGACCGCGTGACCAATATCTGCGAGCGCGTGCTCTTTTTGGTGGAAGGGAAAGTGGAGGAAACGCCCGGCGGCACCGCCGCCATTTCACTCAATCAGGAGCAGTCATAAATCAGCCACAAATTTTCACAAATTTTACGGATTTTAAATGTCATTCCGGAATTCCCCGCAAGGAAATATAAAAAAGGGGCAGATGGTTATCTGCCCCTTTTTGTTTGCCACAAATTGCCGGTTTATTCGATGATTTCCAATTCTTTTAATTTTTCTTCGGGAACCACACCATCTTTCCAACCGCGCAATTCATAGTAATCTTTCAGCATCAGGTCAAGTTCGCACACGTGCCCTTCCGAGCCGGGCATGGTGCTCGGTTCTTCGAGGAAGCGTTTCGGCAGTGTGTCTGAACCTTCGCGGAAGCCGTTCAGATTGTTGTAATACCGTTCCAAATTGTAAATGCGCTCGCCGCATTTGAGCAGTTCTTCGGGGGTGTAATTCAGTCCGGTCATTGCGTTGAATTGCTCGGTGTATTCGTCCATCCCTTCGGCAAACGCCGAGAATTTACAAATGTCGAACGAGTCGGAAATGGCGTGAATATCCTGGAAAATTTTGACCAGTTCGCCTTTGCCTTCCCACGCCAGCGGGTCGGTTTTCAGTGTACCAAAAGGCATCACACCCAATTCAGAAGCGGGGGTGTATGACCGCAGGTGGCACGCACCGCGATTGCTGGTGGCGTACCCCAAACCCATCCCTTTGAGACCGCGCGGGTCGTATGCCGGAATGGCTTGCCCTTTGACTGCCATCGCCAGTTCGGGATGCCCCAGTTTTTCGGCGGCTTTGGTGGGACCTTCTGCCAAAATATCGCCAATGCCTTCTTCGCGAGCAACGATTTTCTTGATGAATTCCACCATCGCGGCAGTGTCGCCCCATTCCAATTTGGGGTAGTTGCCATTGGCGTATTTTTCAGAGTATTCCATATACATAGACAGCACTTGCCCGATTTCGATGGCATCAATCCCGTAGCGATTCGCCATATCAATCATATATGCCACCGCGCTGACATCATCATTATAGCAGTTTGCGCCCAACGACCATGCCGGTTCGTATTCCACACTTTCCATATGAACTTTGAAGGGTCCTTCTTTGACTTCCACCTCTTTTTTACAGGCGACGGGACAAGCATGGCAAGTGGGGTCGTTGACCAAGATATTTTCCACCACCCATTCGCCGGAAAGGGTCTCGGCGCGCTCGCCGAATGCGGTGAGTTGCGAGTTTTTGGTGGGGTACGCGCCGATGCCGTTGGTGATGTTGGTCAGCACGTTGGTGCCATACACGCTCAAACCGCCTTTTCGCGGCGAAGTGATATTTTCCTCCGCCATAATGGTTGCCAGCGCCTTTTTGCGGGCGGCTTTGTCGGCTTCTTTATTGGCGGGTTTGGGTTTGTTCTTTTTGTTGCCTTTAAAAACGATGGCTTTCAGGTTTTTGCTGCCGCCGACGGCTCCCGTGCCGCCGCGCCCGCAGGCACGGTCATCTTCATTCAACCACGCCGAAAATTTCACCAGTTTCTCACCGGCGGGACCGATGGACATCACACCGCAATCCTCGCCGTGTTTTTCGCGCAGCAGCTTTATGGTTTCGTGTATTTCTTTTCCCCAGTATTCTTCGGCATCAAACAAGGTCACTTCGCCATTTTCCACATAGGCGTACACCGGTTTGGGTGATTTGCCGGTGAAAACCACACCGTCAACCCCAGCCCAGCGCATTTTAGCGGCAGTCCAGCCGCCCATATGACTGTCGGTCACTGTGCCCGTCAATGGCGATTTGGTCACCACACACAGTCGCCCGCTCATATTCACATCCGTGCCGGTGAGCGGACCCCCCATCACACACATAATATTTTCCGGTGAAAGCGGGTCAACTTCGGGACCATTATCGAAAACATATTTCACGCCCAACCCGCGCCCGCCGATGTATTTCCGTGCATCGGCTTCATCAATACCTTTGTACTCCACGGTTCCATCGGTTAAATTAACCCACGGAATTCTGTCAATGTAACCACCCAAGTTCATAAAAACCTCCTTATTTTAATTGCCGGTTGAAAAGTTGTTAAAATGAGTTTGCTGTTTTTTTAATCGTGCGAACGTAAATCCTCCTTTCATGCCATGCAACAAAAAACGCTATGCTTGTTTAACATAGCGTTTTGGCGATGAAAAAAGTGTTGACGGCTTGCCAACCACAAATACACTGTGGATTTTTCGGCACAACTTTTTTCACCATAAAATTATTATCCTCTTAACACGAACACATATATTATAACCAAATCCCTTAAATTTGTAAAATACAATTTTGGGCTCAATCAACCAAAAATCAATCTTTGACAACCGCTTTTACTTTCGATTATAATTGCTCTATTGGAGGTACACCCGATGACAACTCAAACCCCCAGAACGGTGCAATTGTTTGCTACCTGTTTGGTCGATGCGCTGAATCCCGATGCCGGGATGGCGGTGGTGGAAGTGCTGGAAGCCAACGGCTGCCGCGTCGAATTTCCATACGAGCAAACTTGCTGCGGACAACCGGCATTCAACGGCGGTTTTTGGGACGATGCCCGCGCGATGGCGCGCCACAATTTGGATGTGCTGGATGCCACCGCAGGTCCCATCATCGTGCCGGCGGCATCGTGCGCCGATATGATGATTCACCGTTACCCCGAACTTTTTGCCGGAGAGCCGGAATACGCCGCCAAAGCCGAGCGTGTTGCGACGCGGCTGTATGAATTCACCCAATTTTTGGTGGATGAACTCGGCGTGACCGACACCCACGCCCGCCGCCGCGAAAAAATCACCTACCACGCCTCGTGTCACGGGCTGCGAAATTTGCACATTTACCATCAACCGAAAACTCTGCTGGAAAATGTGGACGGCGCGGAAATCGTCCCGCTGGCGGGTGAAACGGAATGCTGCGGATTCGGGGGGCTGTTCGCCGTGAAAATGAGCGATATTTCCGGCGCGATGCTGGAGAAAAAACTGGACAACATCGAAGCCAGCGGCGCAGACACGGTGGTCGCCACCGATTTCAGTTGTTTGATGCACATCGGCGGCGGGTTGAAAAAACGGGGCAGTGTGGTGC
>JALVZI010000154.1 GCA_027022125.1 Anaerolineae bacterium
GGTCGGCGGCGGAGAGCGCCTGCTCGATATTCCGCACGAAAATGATGGCATTCGCGGGGGAAGTCCACGTGTGGGGGTCAATGCGCCCCGCTTCATCCGCTTCCACTTGCCCGTCTTCAACCACTGTGGTCAGAGTCAGCGGTTCTACCCCCTGCGAAACTTCGACGATGGTCGCTTTGGTGGCGGCATTTTCCACCATCTCACCCAAAAATTGCTCCAGCCCAAACCCGTTCACAAAAATGATGTCGGCTTTGGCAACTTTGGTGATGTCCTGCGGCGTGGGCGAAAAACTGTGCGGGTCGGCGCCAACGGGGAGCAGCACCGTCAAATTGATGGCATCCCCACCGACGTTTTGCACAATATCGCCGATGATGGTGGTGGTCGCTACCACGTTCAATTTGCCGGTTTTTTGCACCGGCGCGGTATTGCACGCCGACAGCGCCAGCAATAGTATCAACAGACTGATTTTTTTCATAACCGCCCCTAAAAACAAAAATGAGATATTATCTCATTTTAGGCGATTTGGTCGGTTTGTCAAACGAGAGGCGACCACAAGGGTCGCCCCGACATAACGAACGAATATCCGGCTTGATTTTGCATTAGGTTGGAATCACAAAAAAATGTCATTGCAAGCCGAAATTTCCACACTTTTGGTGTGATTGAAACTCAGTCGCGAATTTTAACAAATTTCACAGATTTTGAAGGTTATTCCGGAATTTCCCGCAGGGAAATATCCGGTATTCATAGCGAAATATAATGGATTCCCGCTTTCGTACCCGCAGGGCAAAGGCGAGAATGACATCATCAAAATTGCCAATGATTTTCGTGATTTTGGCACACTTTTCAAAAATTTTGTTTAGTTTGTTATATGCTATTGCATCATCCAATCTAAAAAGTAAGGTTATGCCGTCTGTAATGGTTCATCTGAAAATTTTCACCACAGAGGCACAGAGACGCGGAGAATTTAAAAAATTTTGAGTTTTGGCTCTAATTTTTATCAAAAGTTACAAATTCTGCTGTATAGTCGGCTCTCAAACTTTATTTTTCTCTGTTTCTCTGCGCCTCTGTGGTTTAATTTTTTCACGGGCAATAACCCCCGACAATTAAGGTTGGACGATGCACTATTGCATTATCTACGCTAAAAATTCGGATTACATCAAATATCCGGTGTGGAGCGTCAAAGTTTTATTTTGACCTACCTGACCGGTGTACAGTCCACTGAAAAAGATATTTGCCTCTCGCAAAGCCGCAAAGTCGCGAAGTTTCAAAAATCTTTGTTTTTCTTGGCGTCTTGGCGTGAGAATGTTAGGTTCTGTTGACGTTTCGTTTTCAGTGGGAAAAACGCCCTTCGATACGCGGTTTGCTCCGCAAACCGCTACTCAGGATGCGTTTTTCTTGCCGATTTTTACCCTTCGATGCACTATACAGTTATTTTTGTGTTTCGGCTATCGTCCCGGCGGATAAATGCTCACCTCATCGCCGGGATGAACTTCTACCTGCACCCCGCCGATATAATCCAAATCTTTCCCGTTCAGCAGCACCCGCCACATCGGTTTCACACGGTAGATTTTCTCCGCTTCGAACCACGGAATTCCCGTTGCATCGAGTCGCTCAGCGCCTTCCCATTCCAGCGTCAGCACTTCCGACCGCGCTTCGGGGAAATAGTCGAAGAATTTTTTCAGCACGGTTGCCATCGTTGCGCCTTCTGCCAACCGCACCCGTATCTCGTGCCGACCGGTGATGTCGCGCATCCGCCCGAACATTTGCAGCGGCACCGAAAATTCGCCGTCATCCAATTGCAACGCCGCCCGATACCCGTGCGACATCAGGTGCATATGCATGGTCAGCACTTTATTCCAGCCTGCCAACGCCGTCGGCACAACAGGGTTGCCCGGCATATCTTCCGCCAAAAAGCGGGCAAAGGTGGCGTTCACCAAACTGATTGACCCGGAAACATACACTTCTGGCACGTGAATGCGGCGCGGTCCGTGTGCCGCGTGGATTTTCCCCGCCAGAAAAAGGTATTGAGCGAAATCATCGCTGAAATCCATCCCCAGTGTGCGCGCCAGCCAAACGCTGAAAAACCGCCGCCGCTCCGAAAGATGCGCTTCATCCGCGCCTTTTTCCCAGCCCAAAATAACCGCCGTCTCCCGGTTTTGCAGCAGATGGTCATACGCACCGACCACCAATTCGTACCCCCGCCGGAAAAGCGGCTCGATGGTTTCGACCATCGCGTCCACATCGGCTTGCCCCAGCGCCAGAAACGTTTTCATCCGCTGCCATTCTTCTGCCGGCGATGGCATCAAATCAGACAGACGGTGTACCACTACCTGCCCGGTGGTTTGTTTGATGTTCTCAAATGGATCCATATTTGCCTCCCGATAAACTGAATGCCACATTATACCCCAAAAACGGTGTGGGTGATGTGACTTTTGTCACCCGCCGCCGCGCATTGTTTTCCAGTGCAGTTTTTCCAGCACAGTGGCGAGCACGGTTTCATCTCCCGAAAACTCAACTTCGATGCGACCGACCACCAGCGACCCGATGCGGTATGGTTCGGTTTTTCGCACCGAAGCCTGCCACCCGTTGGCGGTCATCACGTCCGGCGCGGTTTCCACCGCCCCCAAATTACCCAGATAATTTTTCATCAACCACAACGGCACGCCGAAAATCTGTTTCATCGACCGCCGCCCACCGGCGGGAAAATCTGCACGTCATCATCGGGTGAAATAACCGTGTCCAACCCGTCCAAATAGCGGGCGTCCCGTCCGTTCACCAAAAAATGGAACGCGGAGTGCATTTCGCCACCGTTCAAAAAAAGTTTCTGCCGCATTCGGGGATATTTTTCAAAAAGTTCTTCCAAAACTTGGCGCATCGTTTTTGCGCCGCTGTCATCCAAAATTGCCGACTTGCCACCCACAATTTCCCGCAGTGTGGCATAAACTTTTATTTCCATTGAAAACCTCTTAATTGTGATGCGGATATTTTAGTTGACACGGGTGTAAAAATCAAGTCGGTTCAATGGATAGAGATAGGGATAGGGATAGGGAAAGTGAGCAGGTGAGAAGGTGAGATTTGCTACCTGCCACCCTGTAACCTTGCAACCCTGAACTCGAAACCTGACTTTGGACTTGAAACTGGAAACTTGGAACTGACAACTGACAACTGACTGCCCCCCTGATAGTTTTTGAGAGTCTTTTTTCCACCCGATTTTCTATCCGGTTGAAAATCGAGAGATTTTGAGAGCACTCCCGTGATATAATCCCCATCGGTTGAATGGAGAACTGCGCTCGTTATGGAAAAAACATCGCAACTGTCAGGATTTTACAAACATTCACACGCCCGCCGCGCCGAAATTGTGGCACAGTGGGCAAATTTAACAATCGAAGAACGCGCCGCACTGGTGAACGGGCTGTCGTTGGCGCAGGGCGATGCGATGATTGAGAATGTCATCGGGTTGTACAATTTGCCGCTGGGTATTGCCACCAATTTTCAAATTAACGGCGAAGATGTGCTGGTGCCGATGGTGGTCGAAGAGCCGAGCATTGTGGCGGGCGTGAGTTTCGCGGCGAAATTGGCGCGCGCAGGCGGTGGATTTTCCACTCGCAGCAGCGAACCGCTGATGATTGGGCAGGTGCAGGTGCTGGATGTGCCCGATATGCCCACCGCCGTGCAGGCGATTGAATCAGCGGGAACGGAGTTGCTGGCGGCGGCGAACCGCCATCATCCGACCATTCAGAAGTTGGGCGGCGGCGCAAAAGCCATCGAAACTCGCGTGCTGCCGAAAACGCCCGTCGGGGCAATGCTGATTGTGCACATTCTGTATGATTGCCGCGATGCGATGGGCGCAAATGCGGTCAACACCGCCGCCG
>JALVZI010000155.1 GCA_027022125.1 Anaerolineae bacterium
GTGCCTCTGTGGTGAAAATTTTCAGATGAGCCATTACAGACGGCATAATCCTACTTTTTAGATTGGATGATGCACTACTCTGCTACCTTGCTACTTTGCCACCCGACTTTGGACTTGAAACTTTGGACTGACCACTGAAAACTGACCACCATTCGCTCATTCGCCCATTCGCTGCATTTGTTTAATGCGTTTGACGCGGGCGGCTTGGTCGGGTGAAAGATGGCGGAAGTAATCGTGCGCGGCGAAGGCTTGCACGCTCTCTTCGGCGGAATGTTCCGGGAAAAAGCCGAATTCATCTTCCATTTTCCCGGTGTCTGCCACCAGTCGGAACCGCAGAAAATCGGGGTGCAGCGGGAATTTTTGGCGGCTCAGCCCGTTGGTCGTTTCCACCCGATGGCGCAGGTATGCCACCGGATGCGGCACGGGCAGCGGAATTTTCCCCGCCAGCGCGATAACCCGTGACAGCGGCAGCGGCGGGACGGCGGCGATATTGAATGTGCCACCGGCGGCGGTGGCGACGGCGTGCGCCAGCGCGTCTGCCGCGTCATCTTCGTGCAAAAGTTGCACCAGCGGGTCGAACCCCATCAGCTTCACCGGCGTGCGCTGCGAAAGCAGTTTCACCAGCGGGGTGGTGGCAGTCGCCCCCAAAATGTACGCCATCCGCAGAATGGCGACTTTCAGCGCGCCGCGAAAACTGTCTGCCAGCAATTCGGTGTCGCGCAAACGTTTGGTGGCGGTATCCGGTGCACTGCGCGGCAACGGATGCGTTTCGGGCAGATGGGCGGGCGCGGCGGCAGATGCGCCGTAAACGCGCGTGCTGCTTTTGATGACCACCTGTTCCACCCCGGCGGCAGCGCACGCCGACAGCAGATTCGCGGTGGCAGAAACATCGCTGCGGCGGGGCAGGTGGCACACCGCCGAAACCTGCTCGGCGCGCAGGATGTCGGCGATGTCCGCCGTCAAATCGCTTTTGATGAATGTGTCGGCAGTGTCGGGCAGGTCGGGGGCGCGGGTGTCAACGCCCACCACCCGCCATTCATCGCGGGAAATGCGCTGCGCCAGTTTTTCGCCCCAATAGCCGGCAATACCGGTGATGAGCAATGTCGGTCGGTTCATGATTGCTTCCGTTGAGTCTACAAAAGTAAAAATTGAACCACAGAGAAACAGAGTCACAGAGAAAAACAAAAAAGGACGGTCACGGCTTTTTTTTGTGTTTTATCTCACTGCGGCGGCGTTTTTGTAGAGACGCCCAATTTGGGCGTCTCTACGGGGTTGTTTGAAATCTGAGCTTAGCGGCGTGCATCTTGCAATGACAGTTTCTGTGCCCTTTCCGTAGGGGCGACCTTTATGGTCACCCCAATAGGGCAACCACAAGGGTTGCCCCTACGATTATTCAAGGCGAACACAGCACGCTGAATAGATACAAAATTTAAACGCTCTGTGTCTCTGTGCCTCTGTGGTGAAAATTAGCCTTTTTTCGGCGGTGTCTTCCGTTTGCTGAAAAAGATTCCGGCGAGCACGCCTGCCGTCGCCCCCGCAGCGAGCACCCAGCCGGGCAGGTTCGCGCGGCGCGATGCGCCTTTTTTCGCACGGGCGGGCAGTTGCAGCGATTGCAATTCCGCCAGTTTTTCGGGATGGCGGCGCAGTTCGTCCGCCAGTTCGCGTTTGCGGGCAATATCTTCATCCGTCAAAAAATGCCCATGACTGCGCAGCCCGGAAAGTTGCAGCCCATGTTTTTTGAATAGCCGGTAAATTTCTTTCACCCGCTCAATTTCTATATTCCGCCCGACGGTATAATCCTCGAACCGCCCTTCCAGCGTTAGCAGCGCGGTTTCTGCCAAACAGGCGTATGCCACTTTCGGCGGCAAACCGATGTCATATCCGAAATCGGGGTCGCCGGGCAGCAGAATTTCCCCCGATTCGATGACGAGCACATCGGGGCGCAGCGCGGCTTCCGCTTCGGTGATGTCCGGCGGGCGGGCGATGTCGCAGATGACTGCGCCCGGTTTACACTGGGTGATGTCCACAATGCGGGTGTTCAGCGCGGTGGTGGTGGTCACAATCAAATCTGCCGCCGAAACATATTCATCGGCACTGGTGCTGATGGTAACTTTGGCGTCGGGGGTTTCGTTTTCGATGGTGCGTTTCAGTTCGATGAGTTTTTCGGGGCGCGGGGCAACCAGCGTGATATTCGGTACTGCCATCGCCAGCAACCGCGAGCACACCGACCCGATGGAGCCGGTGGCACCGATGACCATCACATTTCCGTTGCGCGCGTCTGCCAAATCCGTGCCCATTTTGACGGCGGCTTGTTTGGCGGTTTCCAGCGTCGCCGCCACCGTCAAACTGTTGCCGCTGGTGATGGCGATGTCGGCTTTTTGCGCCACCGTGATGCCCGCGTCGCCCACAACGGAGGTGAATGCACCCAGCCCCATAATGCGTGCGCCGTACCGTTCCGCCATCCGCGCGGCGCGGATGAGTCGGCGGTACACAAAACCGGTATCGCGGCGCATCAGTTCTTTCGGGGTTGCCCCCAGCGTGATGAGATAGCCTTCGGCTTTTTGCCCGGTGGCGGGACTTTCGATGCCTTTAATTTTGCTGACATAAAACGGGGGCAGAAATGCCGCTATCCATTCCACCAAACCATCGGGCAGAAAGCGCGTCCAGCGGAAGGACGGATGTTTGTCGATGAATTCCACTGCCAGTGGGTGTATCACAAATGCAAACCGATTGACTCGCGCCGATTCCGGTTGCAGGTATTGAATGCCCGGTTTCCAGTGCAAATCTGCCATCAAATTGAGATAGGTGTTTTCGGTCAGCGGGGTGTCGGCATCGGGGCGAATGGCAACCAGACAGGCTTCGAAAGTGGCGGCGCAGTGTTGCGACAGCGGCGCGTCGCCCAGCGGGGGGATGGTGGTGACGATGCCTTCCGCCCCGCGCGCGGTCAGGTCGGCAATATCGTCGTTTGATGCACTTTCGGCGACAATCCATTTCCCTTTGAGCGTTTTCGGCGAATAGCGGCGGACGCTGCCCATATCGCCCGCCAGCACATCCGCCCATTGGAAGGGAGGCATACTGCGCGGCACGCCGGGGTCGCCGGGGGCGGGGAAAAGTTGGCTGAACGAAAAATCTTTCATTTGCGCCAGCGCCGGTTTGGCGATGGTGCCGAGTGCGGCGCTGCGCCCGATGCCGATGGGGTCGGGCAGGGCAAAATAGACGATGGGGTCGGCGTGACGGACGGTTTCGGTGTATTGCCCCAGCGCCTGCGCCAGCCCGTGATGGTTGGTCAGCGGAACCATCAGCACGTGCTTTCGCGCCCAAATGCCCGGTTCGGCATCTGCCGCCAGCCGCACTGCCCAGCGTTCCATGGTGGCTTGCACGCCGCTACCATCCACCACCGGCGTTTTTTGGGCGATGGAGAAAAGCCGGTCGGCGGCAGTGTGGGTTACTTTTTGTTTGCCCAGCCGCAGCGTGCGCGTTACGCCGTGCAGGGCGATGGCGTCCACCGTGCCGTCCAACTCGGCGATACGCGCCGCCATTTCATCCAAATTTTTATTGCAGCCAATATGCTGCACCGAAATTTCGTGCCCCAATAGCGAGATTTTTTCGGTGTGCGGCTCGGTGTTTCGGTAGTGCAGGGTAACAATTTTTGCCATAAATGCCTCTGATTCGTAACTGTGATTCCTCTGAAAAAAGGTTGATTTTTCGTAACTGTTCAGGGTACACTCATTTGCCTCGAACATTCGTAGGGGCAGCCCTTGTGGCTGCCCTGTTTCGGGCGACCATAAAGGTCGCCCCTACGGATTTTAGCGCAAATTGACCGTGCTTTTTGGTTTCGTAGGGGCACGCTGCAGCGTGCCCCTACATTT
>JALVZI010000156.1:0-488 GCA_027022125.1 Anaerolineae bacterium
CGTGGCTGAAATGCAGTTACACAAAAAGTTTCAACCAGTTCATTATCAAACCGCGTATTCCGTATTGCGTAATTTACGAAATACGCAGTACGCAATACGTTGACCAAAAATGGTTGCTGTACCCTTTTATCGATACTATAAACCATTCGCGCCGACAATTCAATCGGGTTTTCCCTGAAAAAGTTGCCGGTTCCCCCCCAGAGGTACGGTTGATTGGCGATTGGCGATTGGCGATTCGCCCATTCGCTATTCGCTACTCGTCATTCGCTATTCGCTCATTCGCACCATTCGCCCATTCGTCATTCGCCCATTCGCCTATTCGCTCATTCGTCACTCGCTATTCGTCATTCGCCACGATGTCGCGCCAGCGGGGATTTTGGGCATCGCGCGGGGAGAGGATGGGGTTTTCTGCGCCCCATGGCACACCGAGGTCGGGGTCGTTCCACGCCACACCGTGTTCGTCGCTGCCATCGTAAAAATTATCCACC